>NZ_JQLL01000001.1:1455000-1755000 GCF_000744185.1 Carnobacterium funditum DSM 5970
CGTTGCTGCGTTGTATCGCTGCGACATGTACTAATATAACAGTTTATTTAGCTTTCGTCAACATTTTTCAAAATAAATTTTCATCATTTATAAACATGAACATTGAATAAATAAAAAGCGCTCTATCGCGATTCGAATCCGGTCAGAAACCGAATGTTAAATCATAATTTCAACATAACGTTCTGTTATTAATAAAAACAATCTTTTTGAAATACATATTTATACTTTTATTTGCATAAAACAGAAATCCCCATTCTTTTCCATAATAGAATAAGAAAAAAACATTTTAGAATTATATTCAATGTAATTCAACTGAATTTATTCCAGATGATTCATCCCTTCTATAAATTCAAAACCGTTTTGATTAAATGTCAGTAGGCTACATATATCCACTGCCCGAATGCATAAGCATGATTGGTTTTTAACCCATAGCGCCGTGACCGATAATCGATGTATAAATATCACGCGTGATGCTCAATAAAATAGGCTTTGAGGTCGTCAGATTGATTACCGCCACTACCATACAACCAGAGCATACCTGTCGGATTCTACCGAGGTCTCGGTACCAATCCCCAGCAAGAGAATAAGGCTGAACGCGAACAAAATGAAAGAAGAGTTACCTTTTCTAGAAGTACCACTCTACAATCTACACTCCCAATATAATTATCAGCACTTCAAGCGCTAATTTTAGTAGCTGATGCATCTGTTTTGAGAATTAGTCATGCGAGATATCAGTGCAACAAAACTAAAACGACTTGCTTGGAGAGAATTTTCTCGAAGCAAGTCGTTTTAGTTTTGTTCCCTATTGTGCAGTTTCTACCTCAATTTTAGTAGCCAACATTTTTTTAGCTAGACGTTATTCAGAATTAAGCTAGCGATGTACGGCATTGCAAAAATAGCCATATTGCAACTACCGATGGTGATGATGCCGAAAAAATTATTTTATGCCATCTTTTCTCCGATTCACCAGATAAGCGATTACTTGCTGGTTCAAATTGGCGAAGACGCTACTCACAGTCAAAAAAATAAATTGTAGCTACTGTCAAAATTATTGAAGGACCTGATTTTTGTTGGACGAAAAGGCTATCGCTAACGATAGGCCATTATTCATATTTTAAAACAGACCGTTCTCCCAGTGGTTGAACTTCTCTGTTGTTGCCTTCATAATATTCGTTGAATGTCACAATCTGTTCTGCGGATACTTCAATAGGATTCTCCATCACATACCATTCGACATTTTCCGTAAGGGGAGGTGTCGTCAAGGATCCGAGGTAATGATAATAGCTTTTGTTGGACGGCAACAGCTCAGTAACGTTCAGGCGAAGCCCGCTTGCAACCGTTGTTTCTTCGTTCGCATTCACATCAGTCAAGATTGCTTCAAAAGTTTCATTCCCCGCTCCTTCTTTGAAGAAAACCGCGATGACCGCCAAACGTCCGTCTTGTGCCTTATGGACAAAATGCAGTTCGATTGGGAAGTGCTCCCCGTCCAGCGTATGTTCGCTTGGGGAATGAAGATGAAATTGCGTCAGTTCAAAACTACGGCCAGCAATCAGCGCTTGGCCACCATCCTCTATTTCAATACTATGCCCATTATCGACCACATCAATAGCCTCTTCCAGATAGTTCAAGGTGAGAGAACCATCCTCGTTCATTATTTCGGCGTTGCTTGTTTCGATATTGATTGGGGATTGCATCTCTCCTGATTCAAAAGTCCATTCTTTCTGATTTTCATAGTCAAGATGCGCTTCGTTTTCATTTTCAGACGTTTGTTCTGTTGTTTCTTGGACGCTTTTGTCTGCTTCCACCACTTGTTTTTGGCCACAACCACTTAGTCCAAAAAAGACGAGCACACCTAAAACTGCTAAATGTTTTTTCAATCTTTTTGTTTCCTTCATTTTCTTCTTCTTCCTCCTCTAAAACAATATCTCATTATTATATCTAATAATTCGTGCGTCTACAACAAATGATGCATTTTTTTAAATTTTACTGAAATCTGTACTTTTTGTTACGCTACAAATTCCAACCGATTGAATACACCAATTTGTTTAGGCGAATCATTCTATTCGAAAAAATATTGATGCGCTCGCGCCTTAGGAAGAATCAATTTTAAATTCGATTCATTTGATTTACCCACAGCGCTACTGGATATTTTCAAGGACTTGATAGAAAAATTCCTGATAGACATAATATGAACTGAGTTTTAGCAATATAGCCTGTCCCCCGTTCGAACTACCTTACCTGCGAGCTTGAATAGGCACAATTAGATTATGTTAACTTACATACCTACCGGATATTTTGCAAAATAGAGCGTACACATAAAATTAACGATGTTTTAAACCATTGAGCTTACTACCATTCGAACGTGGTTTTCTAGAAAGGACGAGCTATCGATTTCATCAAAATAAAATCCATTTCCATCCTCTTTGATGAAGTTCTCCATAGTGCACGTTTGCAATATGTACGAAAAACCGTTTCAGCACAAACTTTGTCTGAGTCATTAATAACGATGTCACGCCGAAATGGAAGTTCACCTACTTCGCATGAGGATTTAATACAGCTTTAGCATCCCTTCGTCCACCTTTTTACTTGGTAGGATGTCAAAAAATCGACTTTTTTTATTCCACAAATGATTGTTGTCAATCTGAATAAAACCTTTTGCCAACCTTGAACGGTTGCAATTTACTTTTAACCGAACCACAAAGATGCTGTCATAGACTTCGCAGATTTCGTAAAGTTCCGGAGTGGCGCATCCGCTATCTCCCCGGACGAGAATAGTGCTGACCGGAACTACTTGATCATGATGTTCAAAAAGAGTCTCTATAAAAGAGCGCTAACGCCATTAGAATTTATACCTATTGTCAGAACGAAAAAACACCCGTCAACCCATCAAGTGTCACTAACGGATTGTAACCATTGGTCTGATAGTAAGCATTATCATCAGTTTTTTCTTGATTGCCCTCCGTATCTGAATGGGTTGATTCCAAGTTAAAGACCTTTTCAGTCGTATTCCTTGTTAACTTTACCTTATCGATTATGACTTTGATTGAGCTCTTGCATCTGATAAATATTCTCTTCACTTATGCGATCCTAGAACGGGGAAAGCGAAGTTTGCAAGACAATTTTGGACTTGTCATAAACTACTTGAAAAATAAAGTCTTCCTTCAATAGATTTGCGGAAGAACCAGTTGAATAGTTATCCCTATTTTGATAAGTCAGCTGTTCCATCAAAGCGAAATTATCATGGGTATGATAGAGTTGCTTATCTTCTATTCTGAAAAATTAAAGAAATCCATAAATTCTTTGACGAGAATCACCCCAGAATTGGTACATAAATTTCAAGCAGTATCTGAAACCGCCATTTTAAAGTTAAATTTTACTTTTTTTTCATATGATATTACTATTGTGAGAATTAACCATATTAGATTTGGCTCCTTTTTGTACACCTATAAGGTGTCTAATAAACCAACGAAAAATGTTGTTGTTGCAAGGTAAGTAATAAATACTTAGAATTGTACTAATGATTCAGGTGTATGATGAAGATTTTAAGAAATAATACTAATCACATACAAAAAAAGCATCATCCGAAGATGATGCTTTTTTTAAGATGCGCGGCAGCGTCCTACTCTCACAAAGGGAAACCCTTCACTACCATCGGCGCTAAGAAGCTTAACTGCTGTGTTCGGCATGGGAACAGGTGTGACCTTCTTGCCATCGCCACCACACATCTTACATATAAGAGAACGTTGTTCTCTCAAAACTGGATAGTGTTTAACTGTAAGGGCTTAAAACCGTTTCTTCATCGTTTAAAAATTGGTTAAGTCCTCGACCGATTAGTATTGGTCCGCTCCATACATCGCTGTACTTCCACTTCCAACCTATCTACCTGATCATCTCTCAGGGGTCTTACTCACTTACGTGATGGGAAATCTCATCTTGAGGGGGGCTTCACGCTTAGATGCTTTCAGCGTTTATCCCGTCCACACATAGCTACCCAGCGATGCTCTTGGCAGAACAACTGGTACACCAGCGGTGTGTCCATCCCGGTCCTCTCGTACTAAGGACAGCTCCTCTCAAATTTCCTGCGCCCGCGACGGATAGGGACCGAACTGTCTCACGACGTTCTGAACCCAGCTCGCGTACCGCTTTAATGGGCGAACAGCCCAACCCTTGGGACCGACTACAGCCCCAGGATGCGATGAGCCGACATCGAGGTGCCAAACCTCCCCGTCGATGTGGACTCTTGGGGGAGATAAGCCTGTTATCCCCAGGGTAGCTTTTATCCGTTGAGCGATGGCCCTTCCATACGGAACCACCGGATCACTAAGCCCGACTTTCGTCCCTGCTCGACTTGTAGGTCTCGCAGTCAAGCTCCCTTCTGCCTTTACACTCTACGAATGATTTCCAACCATTCTGAGGGAACCTTTGGGCGCCTCCGTTACACTTTAGGAGGCGACCGCCCCAGTCAAACTGCCCGTCAGACACTGTCTCCCAGCCAGATTATGGCTGTGGGTTAGAGTGGTCATACAGCAAGGGTAGTATCCCACCATTGCCTCCACCAAGACTAGCGTCCTGGCTTCATAGGCTCCTACCTATCCTGTACAAGCTGTACAAACACTCAATATCAAACTGCAGTAAAGCTCCATGGGGTCTTTCCGTCCTGTCGCGGGTAACCTGCATCTTCACAGGTACTATAATTTCACCGAGTCTCTCGTTGAGACAGTGCCCAAATCATTACGCCTTTCGTGCGGGTCGGAACTTACCCGACAAGGAATTTCGCTACCTTAGGACCGTTATAGTTACGGCCGCCGTTTACTGGGGCTTCAATTCTGAGCTTCGCTCGAAAGCTAACCCATCCTCTTAACCTTCCAGCACCGGGCAGGCGTCAGCCCCTATACGTCATCTTTCGATTTAGCAGAGACCTGTGTTTTTGATAAACAGTTGCTTGGGCCTATTCACTGCGGCTGACCAATTGGTCAGCACCCCTTCTCCCGAAGTTACGGGGTCATTTTGCCGAGTTCCTTAACGAGAGTTCGCTCGCACACCTTAGGATTCTCTCCTCGACTACCTGTGTCGGTTTGCGGTACGGGCAGATTGTTTCTAACTAGAAGCTTTTCTTGACAGTGTGACATCAGGAACTTCGGTACTTAATTTCCCTCCCCATCACAACTTGTCCTTAATAGAGGCAAGCATTTGACTCACCTCAAGACTTGTTGCTTGGACGCACATATCCAACAGTGCGTATTCCTTAGCCTACTGTGTCCCTCCATTGTTCAAACAAAACAAACTGGTACAGGAATCTCAACCTGTTGTCCATCGTCTACGCCTATCGGCCTCGACTTAGGTCCCGACTAACCCTGGGAGGACGAGCCTTCCCCAGGAAACCTTAGTCATTCGGTGGACGGGATTCTCACCCGTCTTTCGCTACTCATACCGGCATTCTCACTTCTAAGCGCTCCACCAGTCCTCACGGTCTAGCTTCGACGCCCTTAGAACGCTCTCCTACCATAGAACCTAAGTTCTATCCACAGCTTCGGTGTTATGTTTAGCCCCGGTAAATTTTCGGCGCAGGGTCACTCGACTAGTGAGCTATTACGCACTCTTTAAATGATGGCTGCTTCTGAGCCAACATCCTAGTTGTCTAAGCAACCCCACATCCTTTTCCACTTAACATAAACTTTGGGACCTTAGCTGGTGGTCTGGGCTGTTTCCCTCTCGACTACGGATCTTATCACTCGTAGTCTGACTCCCGGATATAAATCAATGGCATTCGGAGTTTATCTGAATTCGGTAACCCGAGAAGGGCCCCTAGTCCAAACAGTTGCTCTACCTCCATGATTCTAATTCCGAGGCTAGCCCTAAAGCTATTTCGGAGAGAACCAGCTATCTCCAAGTTCGATTGGAATTTCTCCGCTACCCACACCTCATCCCCGCATTTTTCAACATACGTGGGTTCGGTCCTCCAGTGCGTATTACCGCACCTTCAACCTGGACATGGGTAGATCACTTGGTTTCGGGTCTACGACCACATACTCATTCGCCCTATTCAGACTCGCTTTCGCTACGGCTCCGTCTCATCAACTTAACCTCGCATGGGATCGTAACTCGCCGGTTCATTCTACAAAAGGCACGCTATCACCCATTAACGGGCTCTAACTACTTGTAAGCACACGGTTTCAGGTGCTGTTTCACTCCCCTTTCGGGGTTCTTTTCACCTTTCCCTCACGGTACTGGTTCACTATCGGTCACTAGGGAGTATTTAGCCTTGGGAGATGGTCCTCCCGGATTCCGACGGAATTTCTCGTGTTCCGCCGTACTCAGGATACTGATCAGAGTGAACGAAGTTTCAGTTACGGGGCTTTTACCCTCTTTGGCGGACCTTTCCAGGTCGCTTCTCCTACTTCGTTCATTTATGACTCTATGTGTTCAGTCCTACAACCCCAGAAAGCAAGCTTTCTGGTTTGGGCTATTCCCGTTTCGCTCGCCGCTACTCAGGGAATCGATTTTTCTTTCTCTTCCTGCAGGTACTTAGATGTTTCAGTTCTCTGCGTCTACCTCTATTGACCTATGTATTCAGTCAATAGTAACACCCGATAAAGAGTGCTGGGTTTCCCCATTCGGAAATCTCTGGATCAAAGCTTACTTACAGCTCCCCAAAGCATATCGGCGTTAGTCCCGTCCTTCTTCGGCTCCTAGTGCCAAGGCATCCACCGTGCGCCCTTATTAACTTAACCTATGGTCATGTTAACTATTTCATTCACCTCATGGTGAAGAAATACATTAAAAAATAAAACGCGATGTTTTCTTGGTTTCTTGCTTTTCTTACATGTTAAACACTATCCAGTTTTCAAAGAACAACTAACTTACTGTTTGAGAAGATTAGACCTCTCAAAACTGAGCAAAGTAAAACAACTGTGACGGTTCCGTTATATCCTTAGAAAGGAGGTGATCCAGCCGCACCTTCCGATACGGCTACCTTGTTACGACTTCACCCCAATTATCTATCCCACCTTAGGCGGCTGGCTCCCAAAAGGGTTACCTCACCGACTTCGGGTGTTACAAACTCTCGTGGTGTGACGGGCGGTGTGTACAAGACCCGGGAACGTATTCACCGCGGC
Source organism: Carnobacterium funditum DSM 5970 (assembly GCF_000744185.1). NCBI lineage: Bacteria > Bacillati > Bacillota > Bacilli > Lactobacillales > Carnobacteriaceae > Carnobacterium > Carnobacterium funditum. The sequence goes on from NZ_JQLL01000001.1 coordinate 1,462,116, forward strand.
GTTCTGATCCGCGATTACTAGCGATTCCGGCTTCATGCAGGCGAGTTGCAGCCTGCAATCCGAACTGAGAATGGCTTTAAGAGATTAGCTTGACCTCGCGATCTTGCGACTCGTTGTACCATCCATTGTAGCACGTGTGTAGCCCAGGTCATAAGGGGCATGATGATTTGACGTCATCCCCACCTTCCTCCGGTTTATCACCGGCAGTCTCACTAGAGTGCCCAACTGAATGCTGGCAACTAATAATAGGGGTTGCGCTCGTTGCGGGACTTAACCCAACATCTCACGACACGAGCTGACGACAACCATGCACCACCTGTCACTTTGTCCCCGAAGGGAAAGCTCTATCTCTAGAGTGGTCAAAGGATGTCAAGACCTGGTAAGGTTCTTCGCGTTGCTTCGAATTAAACCACATGCTCCACCGCTTGTGCGGGTCCCCGTCAATTCCTTTGAGTTTCAGCCTTGCGGCCGTACTCCCCAGGCGGAGTGCTTAATGCGTTAGCTGCAGCACTGAGGGGCGGAAACCCCCCAACACTTAGCACTCATCGTTTACGGCGTGGACTACCAGGGTATCTAATCCTGTTTGCTCCCCACGCTTTCGAGCCTCAGCGTCAGTTACAGACCAGAGAGTCGCCTTCGCCACTGGTGTTCCTCCATATATCTACGCATTTCACCGCTACACATGGAATTCCACTCTCCTCTTCTGCACTCAAGTTCTCCAGTTTCCAATGACCTTCCCCAGTTGAGCTGGGGTCTTTCACATCAGACTTAAAGAACCGCCTGCGCTCGCTTTACGCCCAATAAATCCGGACAACGCTTGCCATCTACGTATTACCGCGGCTGCTGGCACGTAGTTAGCCATGGCTTTCTGGTTAGATACCGTCAGGGGATGAGCAGTTACTCTCATCCTTGTTCTTCTCTAACAACAGAGTTTTACGATCCGAAAACCTTCTTCACTCACGCGGCATTGCTCCGTCAGACTTTCGTCCATTGCGGAAGATTCCCTACTGCTGCCTCCCGTAGGAGTCTGGGCCGTGTCTCAGTCCCAGTGTGGCCGATCACCCTCTCAGGTCGGCTACGTATCATTGCCTTGGTGAGCCATTACCTCACCAACTAGCTAATACGCCGCGGGTCCATCCATAAGCGGTAGCCGAAGCCACCTTTCATCCGTTCGCCATGCGGCAATCAGAATTATGCGGTATTAGCATCCGTTTCCGAATGTTATCCCCCACTTATGGGCAGGTTACCCACGTGTTACTCACCCGTCCGCCACTCCTCTTTCCAGTCGAGTGCAAGCACTCAATAGGAAAGAAGCGTTCGACTTGCATGTATTAGGCATGCCGCCAGCGTTCGTCCTGAGCCAGGATCAAACTCTCATAAAAGTTGAACCAACCCGTTAGGATTGCTTCGCTTTTTAACGATGCTTGAAGCTCATTAAAATGACTTGCTAGCGAATAATTATTCACTTTGTTTCTTTTGGTTCGACCCTTGGTCGAACCGCCGTACACAGTTTATTGTTTTACTTTGTTCAGTTTTCAAAGGTCTAATTTGTTTGTCGTTGTCGTTTTGACAACTTCTAAATATTACCAGAAGTTGTTTAACTTGTCAACAACTTCTTGAAAGTTATTTTTTTCGTTGCTGCGTTGTATCGCTGCGACATCTACTAATATAACAGCTTGTTGAACTTACGTCAACTGTTTTTATAACAAATAACCATTTTTTTATTTACCGAGATAGAAAACACTTATAATACAGCTTTTTTTATTATTAAAACAAAATAAATCGCTATTTTTATTTTTAAATACAGATATCATCTTATATTTTATACAGTATAAATATTCATTTTCTTGATAATTTCAAACTTCTCTCTATTATATTAGTTTCTTAATAGTTATATTTTCAAAGCTTAATGGATAAAAAAAATTCCTATAACTTGATGATTCGAAAGGTAAGGCCACAAAAATGATCTGACCTTTCAAATTTACAAGTATTATGGAAGTTTTTCTTTATTAATTATTACGCATTGCAGGAAATAGTAATACATCACGAATAGATTGTGCATTTGTTAAGAGCATAACTAGACGGTCAATCCCTATTCCTAACCCACCTGTTGGGGGCATTCCGTATTCTAATGCTTCTATGAAGTCTTCATCTATAGGGTGTGCTTCATCATTCCCTTGTTCACGTTCTTTTCCTTGTGCTTCAAATCGTTCTTTTTGATCAATCGGATCATTCAATTCACTAAATGCATTTCCATATTCATTTCCTAAAATAAACACTTCAAAACGATCGGTAAACCTTGGATCATCAAAATTTTTCTTTGCCAAAGGAGAAATCTCAACTGGGTGACCAAATATAAAAGTAGGTTGAATTAATTTATCTTCTACAAACATTTCAAAGAATTCATTCACAATATGTCCAAATTGGCTATGCTCTGGTACTGGTACCTTGTGTTCTTTTGCAAGTGAAATGGCTTCTTCATCAGTCATTTCTTGCCAAAAGTCAACTCCAGTTTGTTCTTTAATCGCATCTACCATATGCTGACGCTTCCATGGACTAGCAATATCAATATCTTGTTCATTATAAACAATATGACCTGTTCCAACTACTCGTTCCGTAACTGTGCGAATCAAATCTTCTGTCAAATCCATTACGTCATTAAAATCAGTATAGGCTGTATAAACCTCTAACATAGTAAATTCCGGATTATGCGTTGTATCTATTCCTTCATTACGAAAAACGCGCCCTATTTCATAAACCTTCTCCATGCCTCCAACTATCAACCGTTTCAAATGCAACTCAAGTGCAATCCGCAAATACAATTCCATATCTAGAGCATTATGATGTGTAATGAATGGACGAGCAGCTGCCCCGCCAGCAAGATTTTGCAATATTGGAGTTTCAACTTCTAGATAATCTTTTGCATTCAAAAAAGTCCGAATTTCACGAATGATTTCGCTCCGTTTTGTAAAACGATCAAAACTTTCTTGGTTACTAATCAAATCTAAGTAACGTTGTCTGTAACGTTGCTCTACATTTGTCAATCCGTGGTATTTATCCGGTAAAGGTCGCAACGCTTTTGACAATTGTACAATAGAAGTTGGTTTAATTGTCACTTCACCTGTATTTGTTTTCATAACTGTTCCCGTAACCCCGATAAAATCACCTAAATCTGCATTATCAAATGTTTCGTAATTCTCATCTCCTACAGTATCTTTACGAACGTAAAGTTGAAGTCTACCTTTACGATCTTGCAAATGTGCGAAACCAACTTTTCCTTTTCCACGTTTAGTCATCATTCGACCTGCAACGGTTACAATAACTTCTTTTTCAGCTATTTCTTCTTTTGAAAATCCATCATAGCTTGCATGTATTTCACTCGATAAATGTGTTCTTTCAAAGCGTCCACCGAAAGGATCAATTCCACGTTCACGTAGATGATTCATTTTTTCTCGTCTTACTAATAATTGGTCATTCATTTCTTCATGCATTTCTTCGTGGCTCATGTATTCCACTCCATTTCTATAATTATTCCATCTGTTAAGTTGTCTTCTTTATAATGCCAAGAGCACACAAAAAAAGCAAGTGAATTAGAGAATTTTTCATGTATTCTCTAACTTGCTTTCTTGTTTTCTTTTATTTTTTAAGCTTCTAGCACTGTTGCTTTTTACACTTTTTTATTTCACGTTCTTCTGCCTTATCAAGAAAACGATTTAATAGGTTAATCATATCATCTAATATGACCTATATCCTTACGGTTTCAATCCTCGCTAGGGAATAAAGCTGTTGAAAGATAACGCTCTCCACTATCTGGAGCAATAGTAACAACCTTTTTCCCTGTACCTAATTCGATAGCTACATCTATCGCGCCTTTAATCGCTGCACCAGAGGAGATACCAACTAATAAACCCTCCATCAAAGCCAGTTTACGTGTCATATCGAAAGCTTCTTCACTCGTAACGTGTAAAACATCATCAAAAACAAGTGTATCTAATACTTTTGGCACAAATCCTGTTCCAATTCCTTGTATTTTATGCGGATTCGGATCACCACCACTTAACACCGGTGATTCGGTAGGTTCAAGAGCATAAACTTTAGTACTTGGATCAGCCTCTTTTAAAACTTTCCCTACACCCGTTAATGTCCCGCCAGTTCCTACAGTAGCGATGAAAGCATCTGGTGCTTTCCCATCAAAAGCGGCTAAAATTTCGGGACCAGTAGTTGCTGCATGAACAGCAGGATTTGCCATATTTTCAAATTGTAACGGCATAAAGTAGCCGGGTTGAGCAGCTATCTCCGTAGCTTTAGCAATGGATGCTTTAATCCCACCCGTTCCCGGTGTCAATATCAGTTCAGCTCCGTATGCTTTTAGTAATTTACGACGCTCAATGCTCATCGTATCGGGCATAACAAAAACAGATTTATAGCCTTTTGCTGCTGCAATCATTGCTAACCCAACACCTGTATTACCGCTAGTTGGTTCAACAATAATATCTCCTGCTTTTAATTTCCCTTCTTGTTCGGCTACTTCAATCATATTCATTGCTATTCTATCTTTTATACTGCCACCAACATTTGCGGATTCTATCTTGACATAAACTTCCGCTGCACCGGCTGGCACAATTTTACTTGATAGTTTTAATAAAGGTGTATCTCCAATTAATTCTGTGATGCTAGTAACAATTTTCGCCATTAGCTTGTTCCTCCCCAAAATATTTTTCATTATAATAATTCTAAAGTTTATCTACTGCGATAGCAAGCAGAAGCTGTTTGCCTACTATTGTATCGTTCATAAAAAAAAGACATTAACACCTTTCAAATAAAAAAGAAAATAAGTGCAATATAGTTACATACCAATACTGCACTTACTCTCATTAACTCTATTTTCTGATTGTACACTACTTAACTTATTGCTTCTGCCTTCAACTTTTCTAAATCAGCGATATCATAATGATATTGGTTGCCACAGAAATGGCAGCTCGCTTCAGCACCATGATCTTCTTCAATCATACTGTCAATTTCTTCTCCACCAAGAGCAATTATAGCCGTTGCAAAACGCTCTTTTGAACAGTCGCACTTAAAAGATACAGGCATTTTTTCTAAAACCTTCACATTTCCTTCACCAACTAGACGATCTAAAATAGCTTCAGGATTTTCTCCATTTTCCATCAATTGAGAAATCATTGGAATAGAAGCTAATCGATTTTCAAGCGCTGTAATGGTTTCCTCTGTTGCATCTGGCATAACTTGAATCATAAAGCCTCCAGCTGCTTTAATAGAATCGTCTGTATCGACTAGCACGCTTAGTCCAATAGCTGAAGGCGTTTGTTCTGAAGTCGCCATATAATAAGTGAAGTCTTCACCTAACTCGCCACTAACTAATGGAACTTGTCCAGAAAAAGCTTCTTTCATACCTAAGTCTTTGGTCACAGTTAGCGTTCCTTGTGATCCTACTGCTCCACGAACATCTAACTTTCCAGCTTCATTTAACGGAAGACTTATTTTAGGATTAGCGATATAACCTTTCACTTCACATTTTCCATTGCTATCTACAATTATATGACCAGTTGGGCCGTTCCCTTCAATTTTTACAGTCATTTTTTCTTTGCCTTTTAGCGTAGCTCCAAGCAAAATAGCTCCTATCATTGTTCGGCCTAATGCCGCTGAAGCTACACTCCAAGTTCCGTGTCTGCGTTGTGCTTCTGCAACCGTTTCTGTTGCGTCAATAGCATACACTCTAACTTCACCATTGTAGCCTAAACTTTTCAATAAATAATCTGACATTTTCTTAACTCCTTCAGCAGTGATTTTTCATTATTCTTACTTTAAATCAGAAAGTTACTAAAGTAAAGTAAGTATGTTTATTGTATCGTATTGAAAAAAAAAAAGGAGCGCATATACACGCAACCTTTTTTTGTTTTATAAATTAATGACTATCTAAATCATTATTTTTTTTATCTGGTGAATTTCTTTCTTTGTAATCTTCTTCGTCAACGCCTAGTTCTTTTTTTACATCTTCTACAATTTCTTCGGCGTCTTCTAGTGGTTCATGTCTTTTTTGTTCTTTTTCTAAACGTTCAGTTTCTTTTGCTTTTCTTGCTCGTTTAATTTCTTCAAATGACTTTCCTTCAGTTTCTTCATGAGGAAATTCATCTTCTGAAGAGTTTACTGGTTCAGGCATTTTACCCGTTTCAAATAAGCTCTTAATTGTCAGCTCATCTAATGTTTCCAGTTCAAGTAATTTGTCAGCTATCAATTTGTGTGCATCTTTGTGCTCTTCGAGAATCTGACGTGCCTGATCATGAGCTGCAACGATGATAGCGCGAACTTCTTGATCGATTTCAAAGGCAACTTGTTCAGAATACGCTTTGGTTTGACCATAATCACGTCCAACAAACACTTGATGATTTCCTTCATATTGTACTGGACCTAATTTATCACTCATCCCATATTCTGTTACCATACTTCTAGCTAAGGCAGTAGCTTGTTGGAAATCATTGCTTGCTCCTGATGATTGTGAATCGAAAACTAATTCTTCAGCTACACGTCCACCTAGCAATCCAACAATCTGTTCAGTCATTTCTTTTTTAGTCATTAAGAAACGATCTTCTTTAGGAAGCATGATAGCATATCCACCAGCTCTTCCGCGAGGAACGATGGTTACTTTGTGAACCACACGGGCATCACTTAAGACCATTCCAACAATTGTATGACCCGCTTCATGGTATGCAATCATTGCTCGTTCAACTTTACTAATAACTCGATTTCTCTTAGCTGGACCTGCAATAACTCGGTCTTGAGCTTCGTCTAAATCTAGCGCATCAATTGTCTTCTTATTACGTCTTGCAGCAACTAAAGCTGCTTCATTCAATAGATTTTCTAAATCAGCACCAGAAAAACCTGGCGTTTGAGTTGCAATGACTCTTAAGTCTACATTTTTACTGATTGGTTTGTTTTTAGCATGAACTTTCAAAATCGCTTCGCGTCCCTTAACGTCTGGATGCCCAACTAAAATTTGACGGTCAAAACGACCTGGACGTAACAACGCAGGGTCTAAAACGTCAGAACGGTTCGTTGCAGCAATGACGATAACTCCTTCATTACCAGAGAATCCATCTAATTCAACCAATAGTTGGTTTAATGTTTGTTCGCGTTCATCATGTCCGCCACCCATTCCTGCGCCACGTTGACGGCCTACTGCATCAATTTCATCAATAAAAATAATAGATGGTGCAGTTTTCTTTGCATTTTCAAATAAATCACGTACACGACTTGCTCCAACTCCGACAAACATCTCAACGAAGTCTGAACCGGAAATAGAATAAAACGGCACACCAGCTTCACCAGCAACGGCTTTAGCAAGTAAAGTTTTACCTGTCCCAGGAGGTCCCTCTAATAAAACACCTGCTGGAATACGCGCACCAAGTTCTGAAAAACGTCTTGGGTCTTTTAAGAATTCAACAACTTCTACAAGTTCTTCTTTTTCTTCATCTGCACCAGCAACGTCAGAAAAACGAACTTTGTTTGTTTTATTATCAGATTCTTTTGCTTTTGATTTACCAAAATTCATAACGCCGCGTCCGCCTTGTCCGCCGCCGCCTTGTCCACTTTGTCCCATCATCATATAGATGAAAAACACAAAGATAACTAATGGTAAAACAGAAACCAACAATGTTACCCATATTCCTGAAGATTCCTCAGGAAGTGGTGCTACTTCTATCTTATTCTCTTTAGCAAGAGAATCAATTTCACTTACTGTTGAGTCATTTTGTAAAATAGATGTTGTAAAATTTGTGCTAGATGTTTCAGTTGATCCAAAAATATTAATATCTGAACCAGACTCTTTTTTCAAAGGTTGAGCTTCACGATATTCTCCAGTGATTTTATATACACCGGCATTAGGTTGGATTGTAAATTTTTTGATTTGATCTTCTTCTAATTGCGTTACGAATTCACTAGCTGGAATTTCAGTACTTTGTTCCCCAGATGAGCCACCTGTTGCCCAGGTCACGATTCCAATAATCCCTAGAAATACGATTGCATAGAAGACTCCATTTTTTAAGAGTCCTTTTTTCATTGTTGCCCTCCTTCTACAAATAAACCTTTATAGTTTTTTTCTGTACTTTTTAATTTAAATATTTTAAATCCATCTAATCATATCACATTTGACCTTCATTGACCATTTATTTCTATTGGTAAATTTCTGGTTTTAAGATACCAATATAAGGTAAATTACGATATTTTTCATCATAATCTAATCCATAACCGACTACAAACTCATTAGGAACTAAGAAACCAACGTAGTCAGCTTTCATATCGATTACCCGTCCTTCCGGCTTATCTAACAACGTAACGATTTTGATCGATTTCGCTTTACGGTAACGGAACATTTCTATTAAATAATTCAATGTTCGTCCACTATCAATAATATCTTCGACAATTAACAAGTCTTTCCCTTCAACATTCGTATCTAAATCTTTAAGAATTTTTACTTCACCTGAAGAAGTAATCCCTCCTCCATAACTCGAGACATCCATAAAGTCCATCTCAAGATAAACATCCATTTCTTTTATCAAGTCAGACAAGAAAGGCGTTGCTCCCTTTAAAATCCCAACAACTAAAGGAGTTTTCTCTTTATAATCAACTGTTAGCTGTTGACCTAGTTCTATTGTTCTTGCTGCTAGTGCTTCTCTTGAAAAAAGCACACGTTCAATATCATTTTTCATAGTTTTAAGTTCTCCCTTTCAATACGACCTCTTTTATCTTTGGTAAACGAGTATGTATTGTATTTTATCAGTTTCCCGTTGAATAGACAATCTTGATTCCTTATATTTTAACAACCAAATAATTTCACCTAAGGAATCGTTTATTACTAGTGTTTCTTCTCGTTCTTTTAAAGGCACTTTTTGATCGATTAAGATATCTTTTATTTTTTTATGCCCTATCTTCATTCCTTTTATCGTCATTCGATCGCCAGGTTTACGGTGCCGAATGATTAAAGGCAAAACTACCTGCTCAGGGTCAAGCCACATGTGTCTATCTATTTCAAAAGCTGAATTAGCATCAGCTGCTACTTGGAATAATCCTACACGTCTTCCGTCTGCTAGAGAAACCCATTGACCAGGCACTAATTCCTCTTCATTTTGAAGATAATTTGTTTTGATAAGATTAGTTTTTTCTAAAAAAAATTGCTGATATTGACGTCTACCTTTCCATCCGCCAGGCAAATCTAATTGCGCATTAGATTTACTTCCTGTCATCAAATCCAATAATTCTGCTACTTGTTTTCTAAGCGTTTCAACTGGGCAAGAATGATACACTTTGTTTAATAAAATATGCTTTAATACTAGTCTTTGAATCTCCGGTTCAAAACCTAGTAATGTCGATTTATCTATTTCATAGAAATCGGATTTACTTTCCAATAAAACTTGAGCGCTTTTTTGTTGAATAACTTGATTAGCTAAAAATAGAACATCTGATAAATCGGATGAGAAGTCTCTGAAATGATTCAAAACTTGATTGTTTTCAAGCTTCAAGAGAGGGGCAATTGTCTGTCGATAGCGATTACGCGTGTATGTTAACTCTATATTGGTCTCATCTTCATAATAATCCAGATGATTGGTTTCACTATAGGCGTAAATCTCTTCTTTAGCATATTGCAATAATGGTCGAACAAGCAACCCTGTCCCAAAAAAACGTTGAACTTGAATGCCCGTCATCCCTTCTAGCTGTCCACCACGTACTAATCGCATCAAAATCGTTTCTAATTGATCATCTGCATGGTGAGCTGTCAAAAGATGAGTTGCTTGATTGGCTTCCATCATTTCTTTAAAAAAAGTATACCTGAAATTGCGAGCCGCCAATTCTATTCCTGTTTTAGGGTGTTGATCGCTTTTCCAATTGCGACTAAAGTAAGGGATTTTTTTTATTCGACACTGTTCTTCTAAAAAAGATTCTTCTGCAATAGATGCAGTACGTAATTCATGATTAACATGAACAACACCGTACCAAGGGCGCAATGCATCTGGCACTCGTTGAATCAAATTCAACAACACCATTGAATCAACTCCGCCAGAAACAGCAATCAATAATCGATCCGAGGGCTTCCAAAGAAGATGTTGTTGACAATTTTTCAAAAAATCAGAAAACAATTCCATTTCCTTATCACCTCGTATTATGAATTTAACTATTTTTTAACTAGATACATCCTGGTTCATGTTCGCTTTTTTATTAATCTTTGATCAGCCTCTTACTCTGCTAACGAGTAAGGATAAATATAAAAAAGGATAAGTCTCCTTATCCCTGGTTTTTCTTTTTAGTTACGACGTCCACCACGTCCGCCGCGCTTTCCTTCAGTACTTCGTTTTAATGTTGTTAAACGATCATCACTATCTTTTAAAAATGATGACATCAATGAATCAAAATCATCCTTTTTAGGTTCTACGCTTTTCATTCCACGGCTGTTTCCGCGTTGACTTTGGTATCCGCCACTACGAGGAGCTGCGCTTTCCCGACGTCCTTGATAGCCGCCTGTCTTTTCTTGAGTACTTGAAGCAGGTTCAACTGGTTTATCAACTGCACGTCTAATCGAAAGACCAATTTTTCCATCGTCTCCAATGGACATGACTTTCACAGTGACTTCTTCTCCAATTTTCAATACATCTTTGATATCTTTGATAAAACTATCGGATACTTCACTAATATGAACTAATCCAGTTTTTCTGTCTCCTAGATCGATGAATGCACCAAAATTTGTAATACCTGATACTTTTCCCGAAACTTTATTTCCCACTTCAATTGACATTAAAATTGTTTCCTCCTTAGAACTTGTATGCTTATTATAGCATGCTATCTGGCGACTTCAAACAGTTTATTACTAATTAATGATTTCTTTAGAAATAATAGTCTTTTTTTTTACTAAACTTAGTTCTTCTCTTGATAATGTTGTCATTAATCGTTTTCTTGAACATTTTTTTCGTTTTCTTTTGTATTTTCAATTACTTTTGCAGCATTATCTTCAGGTAAACTAAAAATAATTTCATTATCTTTAGATAAATAATATTGGCTTCTGGCTAATTTAGCTACATAATCTTCATCTTCTAAACGTTTCACTTGGATTTGTAGCTGTTCTTGTTCTTGTTGCGTATCTTTTAAAGTAACTTCTACTTGTCTTTTTTCAGTTTTCATTTTTGAAACGGATTGAACATTCGTCCATATTTTTAGAGATAAAAAGATGATAACAAATGAACCAATCACTAAAATGACGGTCGCTCTTAAGCGCATCCTACGCTTTTTTTTGTGTTCATGATGAGCTTGAAGGGTTTTAGCTTTTGTATAGTCGTTTTGCAATCTAGCAACATTCGTCGGCTCTTTTTTCTTCATGAATCCCCCATCCTCTTGCTACTCTATTATTAGTTTGATTATAGCAAGAAAGCGGATGCGTTGTCTAATATAATTGACAATAGACCACTAAATAAAACTATTACTCATTTTCATCACTTTTTGATTTTTCACTAATAATACTATACATTTCCTTGGTTTCTTCTTTTTTTGTTGATTCAACAATTTTTTCTATTTTTACAACCATTGTTTTATTTCCAAAACTGATTGTTAATTCATCTCCTAATTTTACATCCGATGAAGATTTAGCTACTATTCCGTTTACTTGAATGCGCCCTTTATCTGCAACTTCCTTAGCTATCGTACGTCGTTTAATAATACGTGAAATTTTCAAAAATTTATCTAGTCTCATTCTTTTCCCCTCATTTCTTTTAATTTTATTTTTTGCCACAAGGTTTCTACTTCTTCGATACTCGTTGCTTCAAATTCATCAAATACATGCGGATGGCGCCGGCGTAGTTTTTCATTAAGCGTCTCTAACACTTCTTCTAAAGAAAAATAGCCCGATTGCTCTCCTAAGTTGGTATGATACAAGACTTGCATTAGAATATCCCCTAATTCTTCTACCATATTCGTATCATCTTCTTTTTCAACAGCCTTTATAAATTCTGCTGTTTCTTCTTTTAAATAAGGGATTAAACTTTCATGTGTTTGTTCTTTAATCCAAACATCCCCTGTTTCCCCAGTAATCAAGTCCATATAATATTGCACAGTTTGAAAAGACTTCGTTTGGTTATCTCGAGCCAAAGGAGGAACATACATAGAAGTTAAGTTATGAACGCCTTCCATACGGTCAATTTCAACTAACGGCAGCCATTCAACTTTTTCTATTTTGCTTCCTGCTGCATGAACGAATGCTACAACATGATTAACTGGGTATTTTTCCATTAACGTTAGTTTAACATCACTTGCAATGTATTGATTAAACACTTGCATGATAATGATGTGTTGTCCTACTTCCAATTCGTCCTGTTTTAAATCTAACGCATCAACTAATTGAAAGCCTTCTATTGGATCAATTTGAACAGCTTGAAATAGATCATCTAAAAAGCTTTTTCCGCCTTTGATGTTAATCTCAATTCCTTGTTTATTATCAAGCAGTAGTTGAACGGACTTTTCTGCAACCATTGGATGCCCTGGAACCGCGTAGATAATATCTTGCCTGCCAGCTAACTCAATTAATTCTGCTGCAATAGTATTATAAACTTCTTCAAACTGGTCATTTTTTTCATATACCGCATCGAAAGAATGAAATTCGAACCCTTCCTGCTCTAATTCTGAAACAACTGGATGTAACTTGGTTCGTAAATAAATAGGCTTGTCACTTTTTAGCAAACGGTAAACACCCATTGGTAGTTGCTCCATGTCTCCTGGACCTAAGCCTACAACACTAATTTTCCCCACTTTACTTCCCCCTACTTTCTTAGCATTTTTTTCCCAAAAGGCAATGATAACCATTCACGAATCGTTAAAACGTTTAGATAAGATAATCCATATAAGAATACCCTAACCCCTATTATTACACCTAGAATCGTTAAAGCAAAAGCATCTATCCGGTGCCCGCCATTAAAAATCCATTTTTCTATAAATTGTGTTCCTAACCATACTATTGTTGCCATAGCTAGACTAAGCCAAGCTAATTTAAAAACAATGCCATTCTTTTTAAATTCTTTCCTTAAGACTACCGGTAACCCTAATCTGACAACAAATAAAATAACTACTAAAGATAAGACCGTCGCTATACTTGCACCTATTGTTCCGATTTTGATTATTAACCAAGTATTCGCTAACCATTTTACCAATAAGCCAATCATCAAAGCAACCATTGTTAAATAATATTGATTTCTACTTTGCAAAATAGCATTATAAGTGCCTATCAATGAGGCGAACAAAATAGCTAACATATAAATACTCAAAATCCTTACCCCAGAGCGATCACCAAATAGGAATTGATTAATGTAAGGCATCAAAACAATTAGGCCTGTTGTTGCAGCTATTGAAAAGGTTAGCGTCATACGGACCATCGAACTAGCTGATCGTAAAAATTTAGTTTCTTTTTTTTCAGTAACTGCTCGACTCAGTATCGGTATAAGTGTCGTTGAGAAAGCTGTTGCCACTATCATCCCTAACTGAATTAAAGGTTGTCCTCGATCATAAATACCTTTAGCATTCTTAGCCAGTTCCGAAGAGATTCCTGATTGAGTTAACCCTTTATACAAAGTAAAGGAATCAATCAACTGCAATAAGATCAAAAGAGCACTTAACAGACAGATTGCCAAGCCTTCTGTCATAAATCGTCTAGTTAATAAGCTGTAGCGTATTGTTTCTGATGATTCATCTTCTAGATAAAAAAAGGAATCTTCAACAGTCTCTCTGTTCCTTAACAGTGCTATTCCTAGAACCAAACTAGCTGCTAATCCAGCAATCCAGGAACTACTCATAGCAGCTGTTCCCATTTGATAGACATCCCAGTTTAATGACTTATACAGAAAAGCCGCTAACAAAATAACCGTCACACGAATAACTTGTTCCACAACTTGCGAGACAGCTGTAGGCATCATGTGAAATGTTCCTTGAAAATAACCACGGGTTGTTGTTAATACTGGTACCAATAAAAATAACCACGAGACTGACTGAATAATTGGAGACAATTGCCTATCTCCCATTCCTTGGGCAATCCAATCTGATCCAAAGAAAACTAAAGAAAATAAGAAAATCGAAAAGACCGCTAGTAACATGAAAACTTTTTTAATTAAGTTAGTTTGTCGTTTCTCATTTTTCTGTTCTGCAATAAGCTTAGACAAAAAAACTGGCAACCCACTTAAAGCTATCGTCATTCCAATTCCATAAATAGGATAGACTTGCTGGTAAACGTAAAAACCCGTGTTACCTACTATGTTTTGGAATGGCACACGATAAACTGCACTAAGAATTTTCGCAATCAAGGCTGCTAAAGAAAGAAGTACCGCCCCATTCATCGTTTTTCTCATTTGTTGATTATCCAAGCAGAAAACTCCCCTTTCAAAGTGCAATGGATAGTTGCATCTCATTAGTTTCTAGGTTTTTTTCTACGATAAGTTGCAATGACTTTTGCAAACTTTTGAAGATAATCTAACCATTGATAGGTGTAAGTTTTTCCAATTTGTACCGTTACAAGGTATTTATTTTTTTTCATCTTCATATTTGCCTTTAATGGTACTTCGCCAAGTGCTCTGAAGATTTCTTCTGCTGGTAATGTATTGGAACCCGATTCAGAGAAAATCAACTCCACTTCTTGATCAGAACGTCTAATCGTCTCAATTAACGCACGTTCACTATATAATTTAATTAGACCAATCACTAACAAATCAGCGACTTCATCTGGATATTCACCGAAACGATCGATGACCTCATCTTGTAAATGAACGTAAGTTTCATCATCCCGTAATTCACGGATTCGTTTATATATTTCAATTTTCTGACGCTCATCTTCAATATAGGTTCCCGGTAAATAGGCATTTATACCCAAATCGATTTCTACTTGTGTTGTTTCTTCTCGTTTTTCTAAACCACGTTTGCGGGCAACTGCCTCACTTAGCATCTCTGAATACAAATCAAATCCGACAGAATCAATAAAGCCATGTTGTTGAGACCCTAGCAAATTACCTGCTCCACGAATAGATAAATCACGCATGGCAATTTTAAATCCTGATCCTAATTCTGTAAAGTCTTTGATAGCTTGCAGTCTTTTTTCGCTGACTTCATTTAGAACTTTATCTGCTTGATACATAAAATAAGCGTATGCTACACGGTTGCTACGTCCAACACGGCCTCTTAATTGATAAAGTTGCGATAATCCCATGTGATCTGCATTTTCGACAAATAAGGTATTCACATTAGGAATATCTACTCCTGTTTCAATAATAGTCGTAGTAACTAGCACATCGTATTCGCCTTCAATAAACTGGAAGAGCACGTTTTCTAGTTGGTTCTCGGTCATTTGCCCATGAGCAAACCCAATTCTAGCTTCAGGAATTAATTGCTTTAATTCTGAAACTTTTTTTTCAATCGTTGCTACGCGATTATGCAAATAAAAGACTTGCCCACCCCTAGCCATCTCTCGTTCAATGGCTTCACGAACAGCTCCAAGATTTTGTTCCATGACATATGTTTGAACAGGGTAACGGTTAGCTGGTGGCGTTTCAATGACTGACAAATCACGAACACCTAACATAGACATATGCAATGTTCTTGGTATTGGAGTAGCCGTTAAGGTCAAGACGTCGACTTGAGCTTTTAACTGTTTTAACTTTTCTTTGTTTTTCACACCAAATCGTTGTTCTTCATCTACAATCAATAATCCTAAATCTTGAAATTCAATATCCTTTGATAAAATCCGGTGTGTCCCTATCACAATATCCACTTGGCCTTTTCTTATCCTTTCAATTGTTTCAGCTTGCTGTTTTTTTGTTCTAAAACGACTCAACAAGCCTATTTCAACAGGGAATTCTATAAATCGTTGTTTAAGCGTTTCGTAATGTTGCTGGGCCAAAATAGTTGTTGGCACTAAGAATGCCGCTTGTTTGCCTTCTTGAATAGCTTTGAAAATGGCGCGCATCGCCACTTCCGTTTTACCATAACCGACATCTCCTACTAACAAACGATCCATAGGCTTTTTACTTTCCATATCTTTTTTGATTTCAGCTGTACTACGTAATTGGTCAGGCGTTTCTGTGTAAGGGAACGCGTTTTCAAATTCCTGCTGGTAATCATTATCTGGCGGGTACGAATAGCCAACTTCTTGTTCACGAGCTGCATAAAGTTCGATTAAATCATCTGCTATATCTTCAATTTTACTGGCTACTTTTTTCTTAGTTTTAGCCCATTCAGTGCCACCTAATTTATTTATTTTAGGTGTCTTCGCTTCTGAAGAAACATATTTTTGCAGTAAATTTAGTTGAGTAACGGGAATAAATAATTTAGCGTCATCTTTATAAATGATAGACATATAATCTTGATGAACACCATCAATCGTTAACGTTTCCATCCCCGTGTATTTTCCAATTCCGTGATTTACGTGTACGACAAAATCACCTGGATTGAGTTCACTATAACTTTTTAAACGTTCAGCGTTAGATAATGTTTGGCGTCTAGGTGTTTTTTTCGTTACCTTATTGAATAACTCTCGTTCAGTCAGCAAGACTAATTTATCAACTGGTAACTCAAACCCATTTTGAATGGTTCCTTTTAAAATCTGAACTTTTCCAATTTCGATTTTTTTTGGTTTGACCACTTTACTGACAATATCAAAATCTTTAAAAATTTGCTGAACTTTATTTGCTCGTTCATCATTAGGAACCATGACGATGACAGTATTATTTTGTTTTATCCAACGATCCATTTCCGTTTTTAATAAGGGCATTTGTCCAAAAAATTGTTGCATATTTCGATATGAGAAAGGATGAATTTGTGAGAAACGTAAATTCCCCATTCCCTTTTGGAAAAGCGAAAAGTATAAAATATCTTGTTTGATATTTTTTGTCTTACTACGAAAATCATTAGAAAAAATTTGTTTTTGTAAAATACGGTGCTCTGAAAGTTTTTCTGTAGTCCACTCAGCTTCTTCTTTTATCAATTGACGATCCGTTTCCATGATACGTGGATATTCATCTAAGATAACAATGCTTTTTTTACTAATATAATCTAAAATACTAATAGATTCAGGATAAATGTAATCAGTAAACATGGCTAATTGATCCATTGGTTCTCCCTTATCAAAAGCGTCCATAATCGGAGTAATATATTGCGTGAAAGCTTGTTTCACATCAGCTTCCTTTAGCAACTCTAAGTTATGTTCGACAGCTTTTGAAAATCGTGGAGCAGCATCTTGAAGCAAATCATGGGTGTAGAGTGTATCAATAGCCGGTAAGATGGTAATGGATTCGATAGTTTCAATTGAACGTTGATTATCTGCGTCAAAAAACCGTAAAGAATCAACTTCTACATCAAATAGATCTATCCGAATAGGGTGCTCTTCTGTCAAAGGATAGATATCAATAATCCCACCACGTATACTAAATTCTCCCGGACTGCCAACCAGTTGTTGCCTCACATAACCCATATCAACTAACCTGCGGGCCATACCTGTTACGTCTAGTTCGCCCCCTTGTTGTACTTTGAAACGAGCCTTCTCCCATATTTTTTTGGGTGGCAATAATTTACGGACTCCGGCTAGTGGAACAATGACGATTCCTGATTTTCCAGAAAGCAAAAAATCTAGCGCCGCTACTCTCTCTGTTCTAGCCTCTGGAGATGAAATAGACATCTCAGCATAGAGCATCTCCTCAACTGGAAATAAATGCAAATTTTCTTCAGCAACAAAACCTGAAAAATCTTCTAATAATTGTCGAGCATGAAATAAGTTATGCGTGATTAAAATAATAGGTCGTTTCTTTTTTTCCAAAATCGCATTTGTTACTAGCGTCCTAGCTGAACCAGCTAACCCTGTGACTAATTGGACTTTTTGTTCTCCAATACCCGCTAACAAGCCTTTTACATCAGGCGATTCAGCTAATATATGATTGATATCTCCCACTATATAGACTCCTTTTCTTTCTGTTTTTCAGATGATAAAAGAAGCTCAGATTTCTACTGGGCTTCTTGTTCAGCTACTTTATTTTTTATTGTACTGATTCATTGCATCGATAAAAGGGTGGCCACTAACCCAATAGTCAATAGCGGATGCGCCATCCTTAATTGCAAAAGCGATTACTTCTTCTTTCTCTTTTGGAAAGGCCCCCAAGACGTGATTTACCACCGTTTGATCAAAAAATGGACGATTGATACCGATACGGATACGGTTGAAATCAGGTGTTCCTAAGTGTTGAATCAGACTTTTTATCCCATTGTGGCCTCCAGCACTTCCTTTTTGTCGGAGACGGATTTTCCCAGCAGGTAAATCTAAGTCATCATAAACAATGATAATATCATCTATCGTCACATTAAAGTAATCCATCAGCGGTCTCACTGCTCGACCAGAATCATTCATGAATGTCTGTGGTTTTACTAACAAAACCTTTTCTCTTCCTATAAAAGCCTCTGTATAAAGAGCTTCAAATTTACTTTTGTTAAACGTTAAGTCATGTTGTGCAGCGTATTCGTCTACTACCATAAATCCTATGTTGTGTTTAGTATTCGCGTATTTTGCACCAGGATTTCCTAGGCCAATAATCATTTTCATATAGTTTATTCTCCAGTTTTTAATCATTTTTATTTATGGTATATTTTTTTATTGTAGCCATTTTAAGATTTGCACGCAAAAAAATGCCGCACGAAATTCTCTTCGTCCAGTAATATTTTTTACAGTATACCACATTTTGATTTACAATAGGAAAAATACTCCTTTCACCTCATATATGAGTTTTTTGCAAAAAAACTGACTCGGATCAAAATTATTATTAGATGAAGAATCTTTCTCCTCGTTACTAGGTTGAGCAGAGGTCAACTTGATTCCGACCATTTTTTTCACTGCCTATGAGGCCAAGTCTGACTTTTCAATAACAGAATCTTTTGTATTTCCCTTATTGAAAGAAGACCTCCTGTTGCTAACCGTTAAGCCTTCTATTTTTATCCAGTTTATTTTTCCGATACTCTGGTTAATTTTTCATGCTATTTTAATCATTTTTTTCACATAAAAAAGAATCATCATAAATTATACTATCCATCATAGGTGTTCGTTCCATTCCTATTTTTTTGAAAATCCATTTAAATTTAAAGATACATTAAGATAGTTTAATCATTTTGACCTGTCTTCTCCGTTGTCTCTATTTAGTGTACTATACTTCGCAACCATCTCCCTCATTAATCAGTTTATTATCTAATTAATGATTTTATTATTTAATCATTTAAAATTAAATTAAATTAAATGACATTCCCCTATAGAACAATTTCTATAGTTAATTATCCTATAAAATTCGTAAACCAAGTTAAAAAATGAACAATTTAACGAAGATAATACAAAAAATAAAATGAATGTGTTTTCATTTTTGTTAAACGCTGTTCTTCTATTTCCACTTCTTATCTGAGAGTGTTATAATTAAGGTGCATGATAATGTTTATAAGGAGGACAATTCATTATGGTCAATACTGAAATAAAAGATCATCAAAAAGTTATTATCGTTGGTGACGGTGCGGTGGGTTCTAGCTACGCTTTCACTTTAGTCACACAAAATATCGCTCAAGAACTTGGTATTATCGATATCGATACGGCAAAAGCAGAGGGTGATGCAATGGATCTTTCTCACGCACTAGCTTTCACTTCTCCCAAAAAAATTTATGCTGCTAGTTATAGTGATTGTCACGATGCCGATATTGTTGTTATTACTGCTGGCGCAGCTCAAAAACCCGGTGAGACTCGCTTAGACTTAGTACAAAAGAATTTAAAGATATTTAAAAGTATTATAGATAATATTATGGCCAGCGGTTTTGATGGTATCATTATCGTTGCAACTAACCCAGTAGATATTTTAACTTACGCTACTTGGAAATTTTCTGGTCTACCTCAAAATCGCATTATCGGATCAGGTACTTCTTTAGATAGTGCTCGTTTCCGTCAAGCTATTGCTGAACTTACAGGTGTAGACTCTCGTAATGTTCATGGTTACATTTTAGGTGAACACGGGGACACAGAATTCCCAGTATGGTCACATGCTAACATAGCTGGTCTTCAAATTTATGAATGGATAAAAGATAATCCTGGAGTAGATGAAGAAGCTTTAGTTGATGTGTTCTTTAAAGTTCGTGATGCTGCTTACGATATCATTGAACGAAAAGGCGCTACTTTCTATGGTATAGCTGTTTCATTAGCACGTATTACCAAAGCTATCTTATCTGACGAAAATGCCATCTTACCTCTTTCGGTATATTTAGACGGCGAATACAACCAAAAAGATATTTTCATTGGAGCACCCGCAATCGTAAATCGTCAAGGTATCCAAAGTGTTATTCAGATTCCTTTAAACGATTCTGAACAAGAAAAAATGAATTACTCTGCTGAAACTCTTAGAAAAGTTACACAAGATGCTATGAGAATGTTAGAAGAAGAATCAAAATAAGTAACAAGCAAGACTAAATACAACTTGACTTCATATTTTGATTAAAAAAAAACACATCCTTACTTTATAAGTAGGAATGTGTTTTTTTGGTTCTACAACATAATTGAAAAATCGTTTCTGCATAGATATCCATCGCTTGAAACAGTTCATCTAGTGATATCCCTTCATTACTCTGGTGAGCTAACCCTTCCGTTGTAGGAAAACGGGCTCCAAAAGCAACCATGTTTTGCATCGTTCTTGCATAGGTCGCCCCTCCTGATGTGAGCGGCCAAGTTTTATCACCTGTTTTACTTTGGTAAATAGTCATTAACGTTTGAACTAATTCGCTCTCTTTAGGAACATACAGCCCAGCTACATGATCAAATTCTTGATAGTTTAGCCCATAAGGTGCTACTACATTTTTAAGTGTTTCGACTAAATCTTCTATTGGAAAACTGATTGGGATGCGTAGATCCAATTTTATTTCTGAATTATTTTCATCGATACAGATAGATGCCACATTAAACGTTAATTCTCCAGTCATCTCATCCTGAATTTCACCAAAGATACTAAATCCATTCGTTTCATCCCCCACCTTTTCGGCTAAAAATTGTACCATCGGATGCGGATGAACATGAACAAGTCCTTTTGCTAATTGATTGATTGCGTTAATGCCTTGTTCAGCTGTGCTAGCATGAACAGCTTTCCCTTTTACTGTAACCAATTGTCCATCAAAATTTTGGTTTACATTTATTTCAGCTAATTTTTCACTAACTATTTTTGCATCATTACCTTGGTAACTCGCACGATCAGGAACGACATTAAATGCACCGCCACAAACTAATGAGAAGTCCGAACTTCCTGGACCAATTAACTTAATTTGCAACAATCCTTTTTCAGCATACGTTACGGGAAAAGAACTATCTGGGACAAATCCCATTGTTGGTTGCTCTTCTTTCAAGTTATAACGATCCATACAACGCCACAATGTTTCTTCATCTGTTCCAAAAACAAATCGAATACGCTTAGTAAAATTGATTCCTTCATCAACTACTGCTTTAAAACCATATAGAGCTGCTATAGTTGGACCCTTATCATCTTGTGATCCACGACCAAGTAATTTTCCATCTTTAACTACTGCATTGAAAGGATGAGTATCCCATAAGTTCAAGTCTCCAGCAGGAACGACATCTAAGTGACACAATACCGCTACTAACTCCTCACCTTGTCCATAATCAGCGTATCCATAAAACCCTTCAGGGTCCGAATAAGTCGACATTCCTAACGTTTTACAAATACTTAACACTTCTGCTAAACAATCAGCAATAGCTTGCCCAAATGGTGGATAGGTTACGCCATCTCCTATATTAACAGAAGGAATACTGACTATTCTTTTTAAAGCTGCCACGCTTTCTTTCTGATTTATTTTCGTTACCCAAGTTTTCATAAAAAATAGATAGGCTCCTTTCAAATCTTACTATTCAATAGATACATATTTTAAATTGACACTGTTAATTTGGCTCATATGATAATTATGCACAGAGCTTTTCACTAACATCGCTTGCGCTTGCTGATAAAGCGGAATAATTGCCGCATCTTCCAACAGAATTTTTTCAGCTGCTAAATCATTCCCCCATTTTTTATCAGGATTACTGCTATCTTTCCCCATAGACGCTTGAACAAGTTGGTCATATTTTTCATTAGAATATTTCCCACCATTAAAAACAGAACCTGATAGAAATAAACTCAAGAAATTATTTGTATCATTAACATCTGCACCCCAACCGGATAATAATAAATCAAAATCTCCATTGTCACCTAACTCAATCCTACTTTTGAAAGGTACACTTTTTAGAGAAACCGTCACACCTGGTAAATTCTTTTCAATTGTATTTTGTAAATATTGACTCACCTTTTTTGTTACTTCATCATCATCCGTTACTAGCTGCAAATCAACGTTCGTTAATCCTAATTCCTTTTGTGCCACTGCCCATAATTGAGAAGCCTTTTCTGGTTCATATTCTAAATAGTTACCGGATGCTTCTCTAAAATCTTCGCCTGTTTGGGGATTTTCAACTAAACCATTAGTAACTAACCCCCCAAGAGCTTTAGATCCATTAGCAATAATGCTTTCTGCTAATTCCTCACGCGATATTGCTAACGCTAATGCAGTTCTTAGCTTTTTATTTTTCAACGCTGGATTATTTAGATGGTCTAACTCTAAGTATACGGATTTAGCCATTAAAGGTGCCATAAATTCAGGGTCTTGATTGTATTGTTGAGCAAATTCTCCAGTTAATGCAATGGAATCAATTTTTTCATTGTTGTATAAATTTAATCCTGTAGAAGTTACTTTAATCACTTGATTAGTAACCGTCGTTAAAGAAACGTTTTCTTGATCCCAGTATTGATCATTTTTTTCATACACCCATGATAAACCCGTTCCATCCCATTCTTTCAAGATAAATGGTCCATTGTATAAAGCTGAATCACTATTCGTTCCAAATTTTGAACCTTGGTCAGTAACAAACGATTCTTTTTGAGGGGAAAAAGTCGGTTTGGTGATTAATTTCAAAAAATTTTCTACTGGTTTTTCTAAGGTTATTTCTAAATCTAATTTGTTTAATGCTTTTATTCCTAAATCATCAACTTTAGCTTCTCCGGCTAAAATAGCTTCAGCATTTTTTATATCAGACATCACAAATGAATAATTAGCAGCTGTTTCAGGATCTACAATACGTTTCCAACCGTATTCAAAGTCTACAGCAGTTAACGCTTCGCCGTTCGACCATTTCAAATTTGGCTTCAATGTAAACTGATAAGTCAACCGGTCTTCGCTGACTTCTGGTTCTCCTTCAACTAAAGCTGGAATAGGTTTTTCATCTTTATCTAACCGATAAAGGCCCTCCATCACTTGGTTTAAAGCGGTAAAACTAATGGTATCTTGTGATAAAGCTGGATCAATTGTCGGCAATTCTGAGGCAACACTCAGATTTAGCGTTTGTTCTGTTTTATTTTTTCCTGAAGTAGATTCTTGATTGGTTACTTGGCTAGCAGATTGCCCGCACCCACTTATAAATATCATCCCTACAGCAAAGTAAATAAGTTGTTTCATTTTACAGCTCTCCCTTATTTAAATGATTTATTCTTTTGTACTACATTATTCCAATCTGATTAAGCTTTTTCTAATCATACAAGATTAGACATAAATATACAATATAAATCGTATTTTTTAATAAATAAAAGTATAATATACATTATAAATGAATATATCAGTTTTTTTGTTAAATTTATTCAAAAAAAACAAAGCTGAAAATGATTATTTCAGCTTTGTTAGAGTGGTATGATGATGTCTTCTTCAGAATCTTTTTCTGGGTTAATTGCTTTTACTTCAATAATTAATTTGTGAGGCAAACAAATACTAGTCTCCCCTGGCTTACTAATCCAACCTGTTTTCACAGCAATCTGATCAGGACTATTATCTTCTTTATTTCGTATTTTTGTTCCATCAACTTCGATAATGTTGTATTGTCCTTCTGCTGGATAGAACGTAAATTCCTCATTTTCTGTCTCATTTGATAATTCCATCTGTTTTACTTCTTTGCCATTAATAGAGATAACAGCAATAACTGTACTGTTTTGATCTCCTGAAAAGTTCTGTCGATTAAATATAAAGTACGGAATAAATGATCCAACAAGCAATAAGATAATAATAACCACATCCAATGGTTTAACTAATTTTTTATATATTTTAAATTTAGTCATACAAACTGGCTCCATCCATTCTAATCTTTTTAATAACGGTTTATTAATCTTACTGTAACAAGTAACTGTTTACTCAAGAAAGGCAGCTTCATTTATACTCCATTACTTTAAACTATAAAAAACGTAAGAAAAGCTAAAAGGCTCCTCTTACGTTTTCCATATTTATTTACGACTTTTTCTTAAATTTTCTTTCAAAAAGTGGGCTAACAGATTTATTTTCATGAATCCGTTTAATGGCATCGGCCATTAAAGCACTAACACTTATTCCAATGATTTTATCGATTTTTTTGTCTTCAGGAAGATAGATGGAATCTGTCACAATCAATTGCTTAATAGCCGAATTTTGGATTCGCTCAATCGCAGGACCAGATAAAACTGGATGTGTGCAACAAGCATAAACTTCAGTAGCTCCAGCTTCTTCCAAGGCTTGAGCAGCTAACGTAATGGTTCCTGCTGTATCAATCATATCATCGATTAAGATACATTTCTTACCTTCAATTGATCCAATGATATTCATTACTTCTGCCACATTGGCTTTTGGACGACGTTTATCAATTATTGCAATTGGCGCTTTTAAGAATTCTGCTAACTTACGCGCACGGGTAACTCCGCCATGATCAGGCGAAACAATTACAACGCCTTCTCCTTCAAGACCACAATCTAAAAAGTAATTTGCTAAAAGTGATGCCCCTAATAAATGATCCACTGGCATATCAAAGAACCCTTGGATTTGTGAAGCATGTAAGTCTAATGTCAGAATACGATCTGCTCCTGCAGCTGTAATCATATTTGCGACTAATTTTGCAGTAATTGGCTCTCTTGAACGTGCTTTACGGTCTTGTCTAGCATATCCATAATAAGGAATAACTAGATTTATTGTTTTTGCACTAGCTCGTTTTAATGCATCAATCATAATCAACATTTCCATTAAGTTATCATTTACTGGACTAGAAGTTGATTGAATAATATAAACATGGTCCCCACGAATGCTTTCTTCAATATTGATTCGAATTTCTCCATCGCTGAACTGATCCACTGAGAGTTTTCCTAATTCTACTCCTACTTCATCAGCAATTTTCTTTGCTAATGGTTTGTTTGAGTTTAACGCAAAAATCTTTAACTTTGGATCAAAATAGTGTTCTGACATAGTGACCTCCACTTTTTTTATTTTCAAGAATATCCGTTGTCTACAATTCATTTCTATACTATGCATTTTCTTCGAATAAATCAAGACAATTCTTAACTTTGGTTGAATTTCATAAGTTATTTTAATGTGGCAGTTTATTATAATATTCTAATTTGTTTTCTTGACGTGCTCTAGCAATCGCCATAGCCTCTGTTGGAATATCTCTTGTAATAGTCGATCCTGCAGCAATGTAAACATTCTCTCCGATAGTTAATGGCGCAATCAAGTTTGCATTACATCCAACAAAAACGTTCTTTCCTACAGTTGTTCGGAATTTATTTTTACCATCATAATTCACAAAAATTGTGCCACACCCAACGTTGATATTTTCCCCTAAATCAGCATCACCAATGTACGTTAAATGCCCGACCTTAGTTTTCAATCCAAGAGTTGCGTTTTTAATTTCAACAAAGTTCCCAATATGAACGGCTTCTCCAACATGACTATTTGGACGAAGGTGACTGTAGGGTCCAATATTGCTATTTTTTTCCATTACAGAATCTTTAACAGTTGAATTAGTGACACGTACCCCATCACTAATTATACTATTTGATATCTCAGAATGAGCTCCAATAAAGCAATCCTCACCTATAATAGTCTTTCCTTTCAATGAAACGCTGGCTTCGATAACTGTATCTGATCCAATTACAATATCACTATCAATATAAGTAGTGGTCGGGTCAATCATTGTTACACCATTTTGCATATGCATTTTGTTAATTCGTTCACGCATCAATTGTGAGGCTTCAGCTAGTGCAACTCGATCGTTGACACCTTTCCCTTCGTTTTCACTTATCATTTTATAAGCATCTACAATTTCATTTTGCTTCTTTAGTATTTCAATAACATCTGGCAAGTAGTACTCGCCTTGAGAGTTCTGGTTACCGACTTGTGAGAGGGTTTCAAATAGTAAACGATTATCAAAGCAGTACGTTCCTGTGTTAACCTCTTGCACTAACCTTTCTGCTTCACTAGCATCTTTTTGTTCAACAATTTTTTCTACAGAATTTTCTTTATTTCGAATGATACGACCGTATCCTGTTGGATTTTGGGCATGTGCGGTTAAAATTGTAGCTTTTGCACCTTTTTCTTGATGGTAATCAAACAAGTTATTTAATGTTTCTGCTGTTAATAAAGGAGTATCTCCACATATAACTAGAGTAATGCCTTCTTTATCTTTCAAATGTGTCTCCGCTTGTATAACAGCGTGGCCCGTACCTAACTGTTCCTCTTGCACTGCATAATTTGTTCGATTGCCTAAGTAATCCTTTACCTTCTCAGCACCAAACCCTACAATTGTGACAATCTCATTTGCGCCTGTTGCTTCTACTTGTTCAATTACATGGCCAACCATTGGCTTACCAGCAACCGGATGTAAGACTTTATACAACTTAGATTTCATACGTGAGCCTTGACCTGCTGCTAATACGACTGCATATCTTTGTATCATTTCAGTAACCTCCATCCATTTTTCTCTTCAATAAAACAGAATTGTCTTTTTACTCATACCTTTTTTTATAATTTCATTTATTTTTCCAACTTAACTCTAACTATTCAATAATAGCTTAAAAAGCGCGGTTTTTCAAGCACAATCCCTGCTATTTGCTATCCTTTTGGAATAACATTCCACTCTCTTTTACTATGATTACTGATTAGTATTGTTAAAACTGTTGTCTTTGTATGTAATCTTGTATACTGATAGAAATGATGATAAAAGGAGAAGTATAATATGAACCAAAAATCAGAGCAGTACTGGATTAAGCATTTAGAATTGACCCCTCATCCTGAAGGTGGCTTTTTCAGATCTGTTTCTCAATCTGCTGAAATCTATGAATTTAAGGATGGGTATGAAAGATCCTTATACACGAGTATTTATTTTTTATTAAACCAAGAGAATCCATCGCATTTTCATCGTTTAAAATCTGATGAAGTTTGGTATTTTCATGCTGGCAATCCTTTAACTGTCCATATGCTTTATTCTGATGGACGTTATAATCAAGTAACATTGGGTGGTACACTTGAAAAAAATGAATCTTTGCAATTTACCGTTCCTAAAGGCGTTATTTTTGGATCAACTGTTGAAAATCATGGAGGCTATTCGTTAGTCAGTTGTATGGTCTCTCCTGGTTTCGATTACAAAGATTTCGAATTGTTTACGCAAGCAGAATTACTCAAAGACTATCCACAGCACAAATCGGTTATTGAAAAATTAGCTTTTAAAACTTTACCTGACTAACCATCTAAATTCTTATTTAATCTGATTTGTCAAATTAAGCTATACAAAATATCTTCATCCATGTAACTCATAAAAACTTCCAGCGGTGTTTGGTAATTTAATGACTTTCTTGGAATTATATTCCGTTTGTGTGCAACAGACGATACGAAAGCCTGATCAACTTCGTTGAAATCCATTTCTTTTGGCAATCCATCTTTTCGAAGAAGCCCATTAGAATTCTCGTTTAAAGCTCGTTGTGAAGGCGTTCCAGGGTCAGCGAAGTAGATAGCGACATCATGCTGGTTGCACAAAGATTTCCAGTTGGAGAACTCCTTACCGCAATCAAAAGTAATTGATTTGAATAATTTTTTTGGTATGGATTGGAACCATTGATTCATAGCACTCTCAATGTCGCAGGCTTTACGCCCTTTGGGCTTTAAGGTAATGATAGCTTTCGATAAAATCTCTACTAGAGTAATGACCGCACTTTTGTGGCGGACACCTACAATGGTATCTCCTTCGATATGACCAAATTCTTCTTTAAATGTTGGATAATCTATTATTCTTTCAGAGATATTTCGTTTATAAGCTTGTCTACCTCTACGTTCTTGATGTCCGTTAGGCTTTCTTTTCCCTTTCATTGGAAGGGTAGCTTCATCGAATGTTTTTTCTTTAAATTGTCTATAAAGTGTTCGTACGGAACAGTCTATTGTCATTTCTTTACGGCCAATAATGACATCAGGCGTCCAGCCTTCAGCTACTTTTTCCTTGATATAAAGATGTTGTTCTTCTGGTAAAACAACTTTTTCGCGTCCACACTGCTTCTTGTTTTTCTTATACCGTAGGTAATACTCGAAAGCTGTATGTCCTGCTCTGAAGAACCTGATAACATTATTAATCGGTGTTCGAGTACGATTCAAGTAAGCAGCTATTTTAGCAACTGGAATACCTTGATGGTAATAAGCTTCTATCATCACTAGTTCATCCATGGTAATATGGGTATAGGTCATTTGTGATCACTCCTTGTTTTCTATGGTTGGAAATACAATTAGAGTGTATCACGAATGGCTTTTTTATTTGTATAGCTTAATCTTACAATCCACGTAACTAAAAATGGACACTCTTTTCTTTTTCTTCAAGAAAGAGCGTTTTTTTGAACCCATTCAGTCGTACTTATATCTATACAAAAGTTCCCTCTAAATCTACTAAGTGTCTATCGTGATGCTACTTTTCATGAAGTCGATTAGAATAAAGTGGCTAGCAACATTAATATTAATGTTGCATTTTTATCATTTAGTAAACCATTGAGAAGCTAGTAAAGCTTGTTGCTATTCATCCTTCAAATGGACAAGTTTAAAAGAAATTTTTTAAAGCTTATCTACCTTTCGTGGATAAGATACGATGACCTACTGATACTATCAAATACATCCTATGAGTTTACTCTCTAAAACCTCATCGCTTCACTACTAATTTGTAAAGGTATAAATTAAGTAAAAAAATAAACGTAGACTTGCATTTTCAGGCGCAAATCTACGTTTTCACCATTACAATTATTCTAATGGTATTTATCATTTTCAATTTAAATGTATCTTAATTATTTTGACTCGTTATGTTTAAAATAATTTCCAGGAGTCACGTGAATGGTTTTATCGCGAATATCTACTTCATCCACACACAACAATGATGTGTAATCTTCAATCATTCTGTTTCCGCTAAAGGTTGATTCTGCAAAAACGGTCACCCCAACTAATTGAGCTTCAAATTCGTCAATCAGGCTCTTCATTCCATTGACGGTCCCGCCGCCTTTCATGAAATCGTCCACGATTAAGACACGTGACCCTCTTTTTAAACTACGTTTAGATAACTCCATTTTTTCTATCCGTTCAGAAGATCCTGAAACATAGTTAATACTTACGGTTGATCCTTCTGTAATTTTAGAATCACGTCGTACCATTACAAATGGGACATTTAAATAACTTGAAACCGCCTGGGCAATTGGCACTCCTTTTGTAGCTACTGTCATAACTGCATCGATTGAATCATGAAGGTATTGAGAAGCAATAATTTTTCCGATTTGGCGTAACGTTTGTGGTTCTCCTAATAAGTCTGATAAATAAACGTAGCCTCCTGGCAATAAGCGGTTCGCCTCTGACAAACGTTCACACATATCTTCAATAAATTCTTTTGCTTCTTCTTTGGCTATCTCTGGAATATAACGTACGCCTCCTGCTGCCCCAGGAACTGTTTCTAATGTGCCTGTACCCCGATCTTTGAACGTCTTTTTAATAATAGATAAATCTTCACTAATAGAGGATTTTGCCGAATCATAGCGATTTGCAAAATAAGTTAAAGAAACTAACTTATGGGGTTTTTCTAATAAATAACGAGTCATATCAATTAACCGTTCACTTCTTTTTACTTTCAACTCTTTCACCTCATCATAATGTACTTTTTACTTTATTTTTTAAAATGGTTGTGTTCATTATAATCATATTTAACGAAAAAAGGTAGTCATTTTTGT
Source organism: Carnobacterium funditum DSM 5970 (assembly GCF_000744185.1). Taxonomy (NCBI): domain Bacteria; kingdom Bacillati; phylum Bacillota; class Bacilli; order Lactobacillales; family Carnobacteriaceae; genus Carnobacterium; species Carnobacterium funditum. The sequence goes on from NZ_JQLL01000001.1 coordinate 1,492,274, forward strand.
CAAATATAGTAAAAATGTTCGTTTCTGTTATTATTTTCTCATAAAAAAAAAGCGAACTTTCGGATTCGCCCTTTTCTTAAAACTATTAAACTCGTCGATTTTTCTTATATCTTAGTTGATTGATAACTTTTTTTATAATCGTCGTGAAAATAAAAATGACAATAAACACCAATGTAATCGTTGCTCCTGGTGGCGTTCCGAATTGATATGAAGCAGTTAGACCAGTAAGCATTCCAATAAGACCAATGATAATGCCTGCTAAAATAACTAAATTAAAACTTTTGCTCAATCTCATGGCAATGGCTGCAGGCAATATAATGATCGCAGAGACTAATAAAGCTCCCACAATAGGCATAATAACCGCAATCGTGACACCCGTAATCACATTAAAGATAATTGACATCAACTTGACTGGTAAACCCGCTGTAAAGGCTGTATCCTCATCAAAAGTCAAAACATACATTGGTTTACGAAAGACTAAGAATAGTCCTACAACTATTATGAAAAGAAAGAGCAATAAGCGTACTTGCGCAAAGTTGATGGTCACAATTGATCCAAATAAATACTGTTGGATACTTGTGTTCGTTCCACCTTCGTTTAAACTCATCAGAACTAAAGCAACGGCCATTCCTGCTGACATTAAAATAGCAATAGAAATTTCTGAATATGATTTGTAGAGCATCCGTAAATAATCTATTGCTACAGCTGCTATAACAACAACAATTAACGTCATGAATGTTGGATTAACATTTAGCAACAAACCCAATGCAATCCCTGCTAAAGAAATATGTGATAATGTATCAGCCATCAGTGATTGCCGTCTAAGAATTAAAAACAATCCTAAAATTGGAGCAATGACTGCAATTAAGAATGAAGCTTGGAAGGCTCTTTGCATGAATCCATAGAAAAACATCTCCACGGTGAATCCTCCTTTCTAACGAGTTGAATATGACGATCTGCATACTGTTTAATATCATCATGATCATGGGTAACCATTAAGATTCCTTTGCTATGAACTTTACTATTGTGTTTTAATAATTCGTAAAATTCTCGACGTGAATCAATATCCATTCCAGTCGTCGGTTCATCAAGTACAAAAAGATCCGGATCGGTTGCAAAAATACGAGCTAATGAAATACGCTGCTTTTGCCCACCTGAAAGTTCCCCAATTTTTTTGTATCTCATATCCCACATACCAACTGATTTTAATGCGCGTTCAACATGCTCCTTGTCTTCTGCATCTAGTTTTTTAAACCATTTGCCTCTTTGGTAACGTCCAGAACGCACTAATTCCAAGACCGTACTAGGAAAACCCGCATTAAACGAAGCAACTTGCTGGGGAATATATCCAATACTTAATTTTTCATTTCTTTCATTTACTGGAGAGATAGAAACTGTCCCCTTATTTGGTGTTAATAAACCTAATACGTTAAGAAGTAAAGTTGATTTAGCCGCACCATTTTCACCTGTCAACATAACGAATTCGCCTGGATCAACTGTAAAAGAAATGTTCTCCAAGACCGGCTCTTCGTCATAATAGAAGGATAAGTCTTTAACTTCAATGTAATGCATCGTCATCTTCCTTTCATGTATTTATTTTAAAATATGAATACGTTATAAATAAAGATGCTAGCTAATCCTACATCTTCTAATTATTTTAATTCTAGTTTCTAATGCCCTCAAATCGTAATGATTACTTTTTGAGAATTTCTTCAGTAGCTTATCATTACTACTATTATTCGTCAAGAAAAAAATAGGTGTAGAGCAAAAAGTGTTCACATCCGATTCACTTCATGAAAGAGCTCGAAATCTGTGCCCCAACGATCCTGATTCGTCTATTCCAGTTGCATATCTTTTTTGATGCCATTCCTAGAGTACGTATTTAGACATACAACGAGGCTAGAACTTATGTCCTAGCCTCACTTTGTCATTTCTATTTTAACGTTCTCACAAGGTAGACTTCATTACAAAAACCTTTCAAACCGTTGTAAACTCTTTGAGCTCTAGAGTATTTACGACAAAGAGCAAAAATAGTCGGTCCGCTGCCACTCATTAAAGCAGCATCTGCTCCAAATGATATCATTTTTTCTTTGATTTTTTCAATCGAAGGTTGACGTATAATGGATGTCTCTTCTAATGAGTTGCCTATCAATTTTGTCATCCTCAAATAATCTTGCTCCTTGATAGCTGCTATCATTGAATAAGTAGCAGGATGTTTGAGTGTATCATAAGATAATGCATTAAAGACTGTTCCTGTCGAGATGCCTTTCTTAGGCTTAACTAGGACAACCCAACACTGGGGAACAGCATCCAACTGTTCTATCTTTTCACCCCGTCCGCTTGCGAAAGCCGTACCGCCATAAATACAATACGGCACATCTGAACCTACTTCAGCACCCAATATGGCTAATTCATCCAATGACAAACCTAAGTTCCACAACTGATTTAAACCTCTTAGAGTTGCTGCGGCATCACTACTTCCGCCGCCTAATCCTGCGGCAATTGGAATATTTTTTTTAATCATCATCTCCACGCCTAGTTGAATATTAAATCTTTCTTTAATTAACAGCGCTGCTTTGTAGGCATGATTTCTTTGATCTAAAGGCAAAAACCCATTATTAGATTGAATAATAATGCTATTTTCTTCAATCGTTTTTAATGTCACGTGATCTGCTAAATCAACAGAGGTCATAACCATTTCGAGTTCATGATAACCATCTCCACGCTTATATAATACATCTAATGTTAAATTAATTTTTGCAGGAGCTTTTTCTGTTACCTCTGTATTCATCATTTACCTCCTTTCATTTTTGAAAAGTCTTTTGTCTGTTAAACATACTAGCTTAAAAAAAATGATTTGCAAATAAAGAATGAACAACTTTAACGGAATTATTAGAAACCTCTTTTTTGAAAAAAAAAAAACGAGCTTGTCTTTCAGCTCGTGGTCTTACGATTAAGCATATTGTAGACTTTCTTCATCTAGAAATTGGATTTCTACTGATTGGGTCAAAACATCTGTATAACTATAAGAAACACGTTCAAAAGCATTTTCATCTTGATCTAATTCCACAACAAAAACAGAAGGGTACGTTTCAGTCAAAACACCTTTACGCTCTGTTTTTCTTTTGCGACCAACTTGTGCAGTCAACATAATTTTTTTCCCTAACTTGAGATCTAGTTTTTCTTTGATACTGGCTAATGTAATTGGCATCAGTTTCACCTCACTCATCTAGTGAATATTATACCATACTTAGATTAAGTTTGCAAGTATACCATATGAGAAAGAAGGAATCAACTGTTTTCTCTCTAATAAAACTATTGCCAAAACTCCTTTGTTTTAAAGAGTTTCGGCAATCCATCTTATTGTTTTTTCATTTTATTTTAATAATTTCAAATAAATCCCATCCGCTAATTTACCAAATTCTGTTAAACTCAAGGTTTCACCTCGTCGTTTTGAATCTATTCCAGCATATTCTAAGGCTTCAATTAATTTTTCTTTTACGGATTCATTTTTACCGTATCTACCAGCAAGATTATTCCATAACGTTTTTCTTCGCTGAACAAATGCAGCACGTACTACTTCAAAAAATATTTTTTCATTCAACACTTCAACAGCCGGTGTTTCTCGACGGGTTAATTTAATAATCGCTGAATCGACATTCGGCTGTGGCACAAAAACTGTTTTAGGCACAATAAAAGCTATTTCTGCAGCCATATAATATTGAACAGCAATTGAGAGCGAACCATATGCTTTACTACCAGGTGCTGATGTAACCCGTTCTGCGACTTCTTTTTGCATCATAATAACTAACGTATCAATTCGAATGTTTGATTCTAGAAAGTACATAATAATGGGTGTTGTAATATAATATGGCAAGTTAGCTACAACCATTAAGGGTTCAGATAAGTCGATTTTCTCTGCTAATATTTCTTTTAAATTTGCTTGTAAAACGTCTTTATTTATAATGGTCACATTATCGTAAGGACTTAACGTATCATCCAATACTGGTAGCAGACGATCATCGATTTCAAAAGCAATGACTTCTTTGCTCGCGCGTGCCAAGTGTTCCGTTAAAGCTCCTATACCAGGTCCTACCTCAACGACGTTCGTTTGTTTCGTTAGTTCGGCAGTTTGAACAATCTTTGTTAAGATATTTGAATCAATGATAAAGTTTTGCCCCAAGCTTTTTTTTACTGAAAATCCGTGTTTTTTTAATATTTCTTTCGTTCTGATAGGTGTTGCAATATCTTTATTAGTTGTCATTTTCTTCCTCCAAAATCTGTTGCATAGCTTGAATAACTTCGTCTGGTGAGATTTGGAACATTTGCAGTCTTTTTTGAAGTTGCTTTCCATTGGTGTAACCAATATTCAATCGATCACCCAATTTTTCTCGTCTTTTCCGTGCAAATTCTCCTGCAATGAGACCGGCATCTATTAGTAATTGCCTTGGGATTAGTGATTCTTGTTCTAACACTTCTGCATAGCTTTTTGATAAAGCTTTACGGATAGCTTCTGGAGAAGCATGCTCAATGCCTAAACTACCTTTGTGTTTGGGCTTCGCCTCATCAATCGTTAAGAAGGCGTGTTTCACACCCGGTACAGCTCTTGAAATAATCTTTCTAATTTTTTCTCCTGGAAAATCAGGGTCAGTAAAAACGATTACTCCCCTTGTCGCTTGTGCTTTTTCAATCAACTTTAACGTTTCACCATTAATGGCTGATCCGTTTGTTTCAATCGTATCGGCCTCAAGTGATTCCTTTATTCTTCTTGTGTCATCTCGTCCTTCAACGACGATAATTTCTTTTATTTTTTCCATTTGTCTAACCTAAACAATTTATTTGCATTCTTCATTGTTTGAGCTGCTGCCTCTTCATAAGTACAGCCTCTTAACTCTGCGACTTTTTCTGCGACATACTTAACATAAGCAGGTTCATTCCGTTTTCCTCTATAAGGAACAGGGGCTAAGTAAGGAGCATCTGTTTCTATCAATAGTTTATCAAAAGGAACATTTTTAGCCACATCCTTAGGTTCTTGGGCATTTTTAAAGGTCACTACCCCACTTAAAGAAATATGCATGCCTAAATCCAAGAAACGTTCCATCCATTGCGTATCTCCACTGAAACTATGCATGATACCGCCAATATCTTCAACGTGTTCTTCTTTTAGAATCTGATACGTATCTTCTATTGCATCGCGCATATGAATACTAACGGGTAAGTTTAATTCTTTTGCCATTTGAAGTTGTCTTCTAAAAACATCTTGTTGCTGTTTTTTAGGAGACGTATCCCAGTGATAATCTAAACCCATTTCACCCATAGCCACTACTTTAGGTAATTGCAATTGCTGATACAACTGCTCTTCAATTTTTTCAGTATACAAATAGCTTTCAGTTGGATGCCAACCGATAATACTAAAAATCTCTGGATAGGTTTCGCTTAAAGCCAATGTTTTTTTTATTGTTAGTGAGTCAAAACCAACTACCGCCATACGAGAAACATCGTGTTCTTTTGCACGTTGAATCGTTTCTGGTATTTCTTCATCAAATTCTTCTGCATTTAAATGGGTGTGTGTATCGAATAACATATTCTCCATCCCTTTCTCTATTGACTTTTTCATCTCTAATCCAATACCCTGCCAAAAATTCTTCAGCAGGGTATCCATTCATTTGAAAATCATGCTACTTCAGAACCATTTGGTGCCTCTTTTGGCGCTTCAATAATTTGCAATTTGCCGTCTTTTTCAGCAGATAAGATCATACCTTGACTGATTTCACCACGCATTTTACGAGGTTTTAAATTGGCCACAATAATGACTTTTTTACCAATCAAATCTGCTGGATTAGGATACCATTCAGCAATTCCAGAAAGAATTTGACGGTGATTTTCATCGCCAGCGTCCAGACGGAATTTCAATAGTTTATCTGCGCCTTCTACTTTGCCACAATCTATCACTTCAGCAACTTTTAATTCTACTTTATCAAAATCTTCATATTTAATTTGTTTTTCTTTGACAGAAACTAATTGTGTTTCAGTAGGATTCCATTCTGCTGGAATCACTTCTTCGTCTTCCCTTTCAGTTGAGCCACCATCCATTTGATGCTTAATATAGGCTACTTCTTCTTCTATATCTAAACGCGGGAAGATAGGCGTTCCTTTTGCAACGACTTTAGACTCTTGCGGGAAATGTCCGAAACTGATAGTCTCCCAGTTTTTTGCAGTTTCATCTTCAATACCTAATTGTCTAAATAGTTCTTTTGGTGCTTGAGTTAAGAATGGTTGAAGTAAAATACCAGAAATCCTTAAGCTTTCGGCTAAATGAACCATAATACTTTCCAAAACCTGTTTTGCCTCTTCGTTTTTGGCTAGTTTCCAAGGCTCGGTTTCGTCAATATATTTGTTAGCTCGAGAGATTAATAGCCAAATATTGCTTAATGCATTACTAAACTGCATTTTTTCCATTTCAGTCTGATAGTTAGCGATAACGGTCTCTGCTGTTTGTTTAAATGACTCATCGAAAGCAGTCACATTACCAGTATAGGCTGGAATATTTCCATTAAAATATTTATTAATCATTGCAACCGTTCTATTTAAGAGATTTCCTAAATCATTTGCCAAATCATAATTTACTCTTGAAACAAAATCTTCTGGTGTAAATACACCATCACTACCAAATGAAACTTCTCTCATTAGATAATAACGCAAAGCATCTAAGCTATAGCGTTCGACTAACATTTCTGGGTAAACAACATTGCCTTTGGATTTTGACATTTTCCCATCTTTCATCAATAACCAACCATGACCAAATATTTTTTTAGGTAACGGTAAATCTAAAGCCATCAACATGATTGGCCAATAGATTGTATGGAACCGAACGATCTCTTTTCCAACCATATGCACATCAGCTGGCCAAAATTTATCAAATAGCGTTGTGTCATCTGTACCATATCCTAAAGCGGTGATATAGTTCGCCAAGGCATCAATCCAAACATAAATAACGTGTTTTGGATTGCTAGGTACTTTGATACCCCAAGAAAAAGTTGTTCTAGATACTGCTAGATCTTCTAAGCCTGGTTTGATAAAATTATTGATCATCTCATTTTTACGCGACTCAGGTTGAATAAAATCAGGATGTGCATTGTAATAATCCAATAAACGATCAGCGTATTTGCTCATCTTAAAGAAATATGATTCTTCTTTTATCAGTTCCACAGGGTGCCCACTATCTGGTGATTTACCACTGATAATTTCTCCGTCAACATTGCGCTCAATATCAACTAACTGTGTCTCAGTGTAGAAGGTTTCATCAGGTACAGAATACCAGCCTTCATACTCATCTAAGTAAATATCTCCTTGTGCTAAGAATCGTTCAAAAATATCCGCTACTACCTTTTCGTGAACCGGATCTGTCGTCCGAATAAACTTGTCGTTGCTAATTTCCAATAGCTTCCATAGGCTTTGCATATCATCAGCCATTTTATCCACATATTGTTGTGGTGTAATCGTTAATTCTTCTGCCTTATTTTCAATTTTTTGACCATGTTCATCACTTCCGGTCAAATAAAATACATCAAAACCAATCATTCTTTTATAGCGCGCCATTACATCACAGGCGATAGTAGAATAAGCATTTCCTATGTGTAGTTTTCCGCTCGGATAATAAATCGGGGTCGTAATATAAAACGGTTTTTTTTCAGTCACAATAAGCGTCTCCTTTGTTAATTCCTAAATTTTTTCATTCACTCATTTTATCTCTGTTGCACCTATTTATCTTTTCCATCATTCAACTAAAACTATTCTAAAACAGTATACCACAGAAAGATAGTCAGATAAGGTCTTCTTATCTTTAACTTTTACTTATTTCATCTCTTTTTATACGCTGAATTTATCTGTTTTTCAGATTTATTACTTGTTTAAAAACTTACCAAGAATAGTTTACTGTCTTTATCTTTAATTGTAAATGTTTCACGGGAAACATTTACAATTAAAGATAAAGCTTTTTGTTCTTTTCAATAAATACGGTACAATTAAAAGAGAATCTCTTAATTAGAAAGGAGTACTTTTTGATATGATTACAATCGGTTTGACGGGTTGGAGCGATCATGAGTTGTTAATGACTCGTAGAACTAGAAAATTGGAAGATTACGCTTCTCATTTTCCTTTTGTCGAACTAGATACGAGCTTTTATGCTATCCCATCTGAAAAAAATATTTTAAGTTGGATAAACAAAACACCTGACAGTTTTCAATTTATTCCTAAAGCTTTTCAAGCAATGACCCAACATAAAGAGTGGATTGATTTCTTCCCTTCTCAAGAAGCTATGTTCCAGCTTTACGTTGCCGCATTTAAGCCAATGATAGAAGCCGGTAAAATAAAAGCTTTTTTATTTCAGTTTCCACCTTTCTTCCATTATACAAAAGAGCATCTAACGTACTTAAAGAAAATAAGAACTTGGATGGGTGATTTACCGGTAGCTGTCGAATTTCGTCACGCTAGTTGGTTTACCGAAGAAAACCAACCTCTTACCCTAACTTTTTTAAAGGATTACCAATTCAGTCACGCCGTTATCGATCAACCTCAAACTCCGGGAAACAGTATCCCCATGATTACGGCGGCTACTAATAAAGAACTTACTCTCTTTCGTTTACATGGTCGCAATTATGAAGGATGGTTACATTCAACTGATTCAAATTGGCGCGAAAAAAGAACTTTTTATGATTATAGCGAAGCCGAACTAGCTAGTTTTATTCCTATCATTCGGTCATTAGAGCATAAATCTAAAGAAGTTGCCATTATTTTCAACAATAATTCTGGCGGCCATGCTGCTAGTAATGCTAAATATTTACAAAAATTATTGAATCTAACCTTTGACCAATTAGGACCTCAACAACTTAACTTATTTGATTAAAAGAATTGGTTATTTTTGTTCTAAAAAATGGAGTGGGATATAAAGTGTTTAGGCTCGAATCACTTCACGAAAGTATGTAAGATAGCCCCAGACCATCGAATATCATTCATAAAATAGATGTCAGGTTTCTTTTTTGGAGCCTATCTTAGAATAAAAATCCAGATATGTGAAAAAGGCTGGGGCAAGATGCTCCAGCCTTTTTCATGCTTTTTTAAAGTAACTCTTTTGCTAATAAACGATAGACATCTAGTCGTTTCTGTTGAGAATGTGGAATGCTGCATATCATTGCTTCATCGAATCCATAATACTCTTGTTCTTCTTTTAAAAGATTGGCAACCTCTTCAGCCGTCCCTACAAGGTGCAACTTCCGATTGTCTTTAATAATCCTCTTATCTATTTCAGTTAGTGGATAATTTAGGGCTTCTTCTGGCGTTAACAAGTTGCTAGGTTTGCCTTGCACTAACCATAATCTAGCTATATCTTGTGGTAATGCTTCAAATTCAGCTTCTTCTTTTGTTTCCGCCACTGTAACTAGATAAGCTACACTCATTTCTGGTTTTTGCATGAAGGCTGATGGTACAAAATTATTTTTATACTGATCTATTATTTCTTTTGTCATTCCACCCATAAAAAATTGAGCAAATGAATAACCTACTCCCATACGTGCCGCTTCTAAAGCACTATTTCCGCTTGATCCTAACAGCCAAGCTTCTGGTAAGCTGATTCCCGAAGGTGTTGCAATAGTTTTATTGTATAACCGATCCTCTGGAATTTCATCATTGATTAATTGTAACGTAGTATCTAATTTTTCATACATATTGTCTAAAAGTGGTTGACGTCCTTCTGATAAAGCATACATCGCATTTCTATCTCCACCTGGGGCTCTACCTACTCCAAAATCTATCCGACCTGGTGAAAATGCACTCAATGTTTTAAATACCTCAGCCATTTTCAAAGGTGAATAATGCATCATCATAATGCCACCTGTCCCGATACGGATATTTTTTGTTTTCGCTGCTAAATGCGCAACTGTAATCTCAGGTGCCGAACTTGCGTATCCATTCGTTCCGTGATGCTCTGCCATCCAAAAGCGACTATACCCTAGCTCATCTGCTAGGACTGCTAGTTCTTCTGCTTTGTCCAAAGCCTCTACCGCTGTATTTCCACTAGTAATAGGTGCTTGATCTAATACACTTAATTTCATTGTCTGTTATCTTCCTTTCTATTTAAACTCTTTTAACTATGTAAAGTAGTATATCAGTTTCCGTTTAGAATAACAGAAATCCAGCTTCCCCCTTTGCTACTTTCCGTTTATCAAATAAAGTTAACTATTGTTTATTCAAGTCGGTTTTAAGCTCTATTTAATTTATAGCAGGTAAAATATAAAAAATAATTTTCATCCTTTTTTCTTGCATAATCTATCCTTAACTTTTAAATAAGGTGTTTCGTTACTTATTTGTCTTGTTATGCAAAAAGACGTATAATATTCTCATACTATACGTTGTAAACGAACTACGTAAGACGTTTATACTTTAGTTTAATTGGAGGTGGAATAGGTAATGCTTTTAAGTCTTGCTTTAATATTAATTATTGGATTTATACTGAGTTCACTTTTTGTTCGATTACATTTGCCAGGGTTACTGGGTCTCATTCTAACAGGGATTATTTTAGGTCCGTATAGTTTTAATCTTTTAGACCCCAAATTACTGACAATATCAGCTGATATAAGACAAATCGCCTTAATCGTTATTTTATTCAGAGCAGGATTAACAATGAATATTCGTGATTTGAAAAAGAATGGTCGCCCAGCTATTCTGTTGACCTTTTTACCAGCTACATTTGAAATAATAACTGTTACGATATTGGCTCCGCTATTATTTGGTATTTCTACTTTAGAAGCAGCTATTTTAGGGACTGTCTTAGGGGCCGTTTCCCCAGCAGTTGTGGTTCCACGTATGATTGGGCTTATTGAAAGTGGTTATGGAAAAGCCAAAGGAATCCCCCAAATGATTTTAGCGGGAGCATCTGTCGATGATGTCTTTGTGATTGTACTGTTTACCTCGTTTTTGAGCATGTTTCAAGGAACCGGCTTTGCTATCACTTCGCTTCTATCCGTTCCATTATCAATTATTTTCGGACTCCTACTAGGGATCGGCTTGGGCTATTTACTAGTCAAACTATTCAAATATTTTCATGTTCGCGATACCATCAAGGTTTTATTAATCCTAAGTGTTTGTTTTTTGATGGTGGCTTTAGAAGATAAGTTAGAAGGCACTTTCCCTCTCTCAGGTCTTTTAGGTGTGATGGCTTTAGGGGGAATCCTATTGAAACTGTACCCTCTTTTAGCTAAACGTATCAATAATAAATTTTCAAAAATTTGGCTAGGTGCAGAAATTTTCTTATTTGTGCTAGTAGGATCAGCTACCGATATAACTGCACTTAGTGAAGCCGGATTTGCGGTCGTTCTATTAATAATTATTTCACTGATATTCCGTATGATCGCAGTGTTCTTAAGTGTTGCTGGTACAGATCTAACACTACAAGAAAAAATTTTCACAGCAGGTGCTTATACACCAAAAGCGACGGTACAAGCCGCTATTGGTTCTATTCCTCTCGCAATGGGTGTTCCAGCAGGAAGTCTTATTCTGACTGTAGCCGTTCTTGCTATTGTCATAACAGCTCCAATTGGCGCAACTTTTATTGATCTGAGTCATAAAAAACTTTTACAAAAATAAAGTAAAGAAGCCTCTAAGGGCGGGACTTAAGTCCCACCCTTAGAGGCTTCTTTACTTAAATTGTTCGCCCATATCTTCCTCGCTTTTGATTTCACTATACTATTTAAGGCTATTTACTAAATAATGTTGTACTTATGAAAAACAGACTACTTCTTTAAATATATCCTATCTTACTGTTTTGGTATCATACTCAATGATGACCCAACTTAATATGGTTAGCCTTTTATTAATGCTTATTGGAGGACTATTGTTTTTGATAAGTCGATTTGGTAAATCAGAAATAGATAGTAACGGTTTTTTGCATGAATCTTTATTTTTTTATCCCCTTTGGTTATTTGTTTATATTCATTGGAATATTACTATCTTTCATTCGTTTTGTTAAGAAGCAAATCAGAAAATATAAATCCAGATAATTATCAATACAACAAAAATAGTTTAGCACGTGCATAAAATTGACTGAATTAATGTATCTAAAACCTTGTTAAATCAAGCTGTCTTTTTTCATGTACAAAAAAGACAGTTTGTCTTCTGTATTTCCCCACTTTTTTTTGGTAAACTAAATTGCCAAGCTTGCTTAGAGAACTTACTAATTTTTAAACTAATAATTGAATAACGAGGAGAATAATATGAAAATTGCCATTATTGGAATGGGTGTTGCCGGTATTGGTGCACTTAGAGAATGGACAAAAGAAAAAGAAATTGATCCTTCAATAGAGTTAACTGTATTTGGAGATGAGAATACTTTTGGAACCGGTGCACCCTATCAAAAAGATAATGAAAAACTGGTTATGAACCAAGCTGCTGGAACAATCACCATCATTCCAGAAAATAAGAAAGACTTTTCTGAGTGGATGCAACATAATCAAAATGAAGAAAATCCAGCATTAAAACATTATCCCCGTGAACTATTTGGCGACTATTTAAAAGATCGAATGAACGATTGGCTAATACAATCAAAAGCAGGAATTGTAAAAGAAAAAGTTGAAAGAGTTCAGATACTAGCGAATAATCAATTTCGATTGACTTCGTCTTCCGTTGTAAAAGATTTTGACGCAGTTCATCTTTGCATTGGCGGTCTTGCTTATAAAGACTCTTATCAACTGATTAATCATCCAAACTTCATAGTAAATCCTTTTCCAGTCGAAAAAACATTGTCAGTGATTCCTAAGGGATCAATAGTCGGTGTATTAGGTACTGGTCTAACTGGTATTGATATTTTTAGATATACGTATTATAACCGGCCCGATTTAACAGTATCTTTCTTTTCTCCTTCTGGAAGATTCAAGTCAATCCGAGGTAAATCTGACCCTATTGACTATCGTTTCTTTACAGAAGAAAATATAAAGCTTGCCAAAGAAAAAAACAACGGCTTTATACCATTAGAAACTTATGTCGAATGGTTTAAAAAAGAAGCAGAATATCAACAGTTGTCACTAAAAGACAATTGGGAAAATGATCAGCTTGGCTCTAAGGATACTCTCAAAAGGGAATTGAACGATTCAAAAGAGATTGGCGCAATCCAAAATCTACTTCACGATATGAGTCCGTTTCTACCGGAAATATGGCTGGCTCTCGAAGAAACCGATAAGCAACTATTTTTTGATAAGTACTATGAAAAATGGGATAAGCTACGCAGTTCGTTCCCTGTTGCTACTGCCAAGGAACTTGTATCTGCTTGGGAAAAAAACAACATTACTGTATTCGATAACTTAATTGATGTTGTTGAAAGCGAACAATCGTTTAAAATTAGCTTAAAAGATCAGGAGCCAAAGTATGTAGACTATCTTATTAATGCTGCTGGTACTGAAAAGAACGTTTCATTCAAAATGAATCAGATGCCGCTCCTACGCCAATTACTTAATGAACGTCTCCTCCAACCTGAAACATTTGGCGGTGTTCAAGTTAACTTGCCTGACTTCAGTGCCATTAGTCAAAAATATGGTATTCTCCATACACTAAAAGTTCACGGTGAATTGATTTCTGGAATACAATTCGGAAATAATTCAGTGAATATGGTTTCTGAAAGTGCTCGACCGGCAGTTCAAGACATTTTGCAACAGATAAAAAATAGATAAAGACTATTAAAACCATGTATCAAGAGCCTAGTACTATCTTAGTATGTTTTATTTTTTACTGGACGTACCTTCCTTTTTTTAAGTAGAAACGTTCATTCTTCGCGTTTGACTACCGATATACGGTATAATAAAAACAAGAGAAAATAAATGTCTTTCTATGGAGAGGAAGGAGTTGCCCGTATGGAATCTATCCGCAACTTTACTGAAACATACCCCTTATTAGTTAATGTTATCTGGTTTCTTTTGTTTTTTATTATTCTTTATTTGTTACGTCGTTCTCTTTTGAATCGTTTATATGGACGATTAAAGAACTCAGGACATTGGTATGTTGCTCGAAAAATTGCCCGTTGGCTAAATAACTTTATTTTATTTATTCTATTTATGTATATTTTTGGAAAAAACCTTACTGGCTTTCCGACAGCAATCGGTCTGGCTGGGGCTGGCGTTACATATGCCTTACGGGAAGTAATTGTCAGTATTGCGGGATGGTTTGCAATCTTATTTGGTGACTTTTTTGAAACAGGCGATCGTGTCCTCCTTGGAGGGATTAAAGGCGACGTAGTGGATATTGGCGTACTGCGAACCACATTAATGGAAATTGGAGAATGGGTCAATGGCGATCAATATACAGGTAGAATCGTTCGAGTCGCAAACAGTTATATCTTTAGTTCTCCTGTTTACAACTATACCGCTAATTTCAAATTTTTATGGGATGAAATCATGATTCCTTTGCGCTTTGAAAGTGATATGAAGTTAGCCAAAATCATTTTATTAGAGGTCGCGGAAAAGCATACAGGACAATATAATGACGAAGCTGCTCTCGCTTGGGACAATATGAAAAGACGTTACAAACTAGAAAACGCTTCTTTAAATAGTCAAGTTTTTCTTTCCTTTAACGACAACTGGGTGGAAATAAGTCTTCGATATGTAGTCGATTATCGAGAACGTCGTGATGTAAAAGACAAACTTTTCACAGAAATTCTTCAAAGATTCGAACAAGAAGGAACACGCCTAGAAATAGCATCTGAAACGCTTGAAGTGCTCTCTGGCGGCAGCACAAAAATGAAGTGAATAGATTTGCAGAGTATGTAGACTTAACTGTTAGTGAAGTTGAACGGCTTACTAAGGGCGATTAACTTCTTCAAAAAAAGAGGGGAATCCAGGCAAAAAGGAATAGAATACTTGCAAGAACCTGCTCTGGAAAAAAAATAGAAATACTATATTAAAAATCATTCACACCATTTTAGTTCACCTCTGTAAAATATTGGTAGCCAATGATAATGAAAAATTTCTAAAGCTAAATGGTACAATGAAGTTAGCCACCGCTAATTTCATTATACCATTCAGCTTCTTTCTTATTTTTTTAATTTTTATTAGTTTTATTATCGGTTCATATAATACTATTCTTATTATTCCTACACTACTACTTATCCCCTAAAGATAGTAGCTGATGAAAATAAATCTCTTGATTAATAAAATGCATGTATTGTTAGATAGCTAAATTTGTACGTGAATAGATGAAAGCCTGTATCTATAACTTTTTTTAACAAGTTTAATTTGTGAACCTTGTCAGTTCCATCTAATTAAGGTGTTACCCCATAAAGATAGTTCAACTATCTTTATGGGTATTATCTTTGAATAAAGGATCTAGGAAGTCAAAAAGGTTGGGCAAAATTTTATGTCATAAATTTTATTGGGTATAATTAAACTAGAGGAGATGATTCTGCATGACAATTAATAAAATAAATTTCCCCATTAAAATAACAACATTGATTACTTATCTTATAATGATTGGAGCAAACGCACTTGCGACAATATTACCCATAAATGGCATGACTACTGGGGAGATTTCAGACTCCTATCCTAATTTATTTGCACCAGCGGGTGTAACTTTTTCAATATGGGGAGTGATCTATGTCTTTCTTCTTTTATATTCTCTCTATCAATTTGGAATTTTCCAAGGGAAAGAAGACTCATATAAGGAAAAATTATTTAAACAAATTGGCATTCTATTTTCAGTTTCATCTGTATTAAATACGATTTGGATATTTACTTGGCATTATGGCATGATAGGACTTTCAGTACCTATCATGCTAGGCATACTCATTCTGCTTATCATAATAAATAATATGACAAAAAATGCAGATTTACCATTAAAAGATTATGTGCTTATAAGATTTCCATTCAGCATCTATCTAGGATGGATCACTGTTGCAACTATAGCAAACATTACGACTTTGCTTGTAAAAATTGGATTTAAGGGCTTCGGGATATCTGAAACGATTTGGACAATAGCTATTCTACTAATAGGTCTCATTATAGCCTCTCTAGCCATTATTAAAAATAAAGATATAGCTTATGGGTTAGTAGTTATATGGGCATATATAGGAATATATATAAACCATATTTCAAGAACTGGCTGGAATGCAGAGTATTCTAGTATTATATTTACCGTAGTAGCCTCTATTCTACTATTAGTTGCAGTAGTTTGCTTTACAGTATTTAAATTACGGAAATCGTAAAATCTTGCTCTTCTTTGGAAATAGTTTGAGTACTCTCCTATAAAAAAAAATGAATAAAAGAAATCTACATAGTGGATTTCTTTTATTTTTATACTTTCGATTATCTTTACATTCTTGAACTAAAATTTAAAGTCTTTCCAGCTACTTTGAAAGAATCCATTCCAATGAGTTTATTCTCCAACACTTGATCAATTCTTTCATAATCTACTTTAGGATGGATTTCTTTTAATAATTCTAGTGTCTTTCTTGCACCCTGATCCATTGAATGCGCTCCTGAAATCAGTAGAATATCCCCTACATTCAACTGTTTAACGCCGAATCGCAATGTATCTTCGAGTTCTTTAAAAAATGTAACCTCAATTTTATTTTGTTTCATTACTTTCAAGAAAGCGGCTAATTCTTCTTCTGTAACTTCATCTTTTTTGTCTACATGAGATGATGCCGTCGTCAGAATGATCTTAGTAACGTTCATTTTATGGAACCATTCTGTTAAAGACTCGGCAATTTCTGTACTGTGCGCAGGACCATTACTTCCTCTAATTGCATGTACAAGGTGCAGCTCATTGTAATCTAAATGACTGATGGTTTCCATACATGAATCAATGTTGTTTTGATTCAATAGCAAGTCGTCTATCACTTTAAATTCTTTATCATAAAGTATCTGGAATCGTCTCTCTACACCTCGGAAATTTTTAATTCCTCGCTGAACATCCTCAATCGGTATATCATTGACCAATCCTGTAACAAGCGCTGTAAGTGTATTATAAATAGAATGATAACCTGGAACGGACATCTCTAAATCAAAACTTGTTGTCTCAATTCTTTTTCCACTTAGGGTGTTAAAGGGTTTTAGAATATCCACAGTAAATGATGGTATGCCCGACAAAAACTGAATATCTGAGACAGTAATCGTACCAGACTTATTTTCGATTCCGAAAGTAACGACTTGAGCTTCTGTCTCTTCTCTTAAAGGGATAAGCAGCGGTTCATCAAGATTCAAAATAACGGTGCTTGTTTTAGAAGCATTCCTTATCAATGATGCTTTAGCATTAAAGTAAGCATCAAATGATTCATGCAGTCTGATATGTTCTGGACTGATATTCATAAAGGCTACAACATCAAAGTCAGTATTATAAACACGTTTAAGTTCCAACGCTGAGGAAGAAACCTCTATGGAGACATGTGTGATTTCACGATCTCTCATCTTTGCAAAATGCTGCTGCAAATCATAAGATTCCGGAGTAGTTAATCTACTCATTTCGATTTCTTTATCGATTTTAACTAGAATAGTTCCTATTAAACCTGATTTCAATTGATAGGCCTTGAAGATTTCTTCTGTCATGTATGTAATCGTCGTCTTCCCATTAGTAGCAGTTACTCCGAATATGCTCATTGACTTAGAAGGATGATCAAAAAAATTACTTGATAAAACAGCCAAAGCTTCCCGGCTATCTGAGACTTTAAGTTGAATAACATCCATGTCTTCAATAAATTGTTCGACGATGATAACCGTTGCGCCTTGACTTGCAGCATGCTTTGCGTAGTTATGTCCATCTGTTTGGTGACCTTTAATACAGACAAATAAAGTATCTGAATTTACTTCTTTTGAGTGATAAGCAATTTTTTTAATATCGATTTTATCTAATGCTGTTTTAAGCTGATTATAGCGGATAGAGTCGATCTCTACCGATTTCAATAAGTCAGTTAGGTTCATAATGATCGTGACTCCTCCAGTGATTGTATCCATAATCTGACAAATCATATTTTTTGACAGATTACGTCTATTAATACTATCTAGTTTACTATTTTATCTGTCTTATGTCATATCATTTGCTTACTGAAAATAAATCTTTGTCTACTTATGCTACGAAATACATTTAGTTCATTTGTTTGAAGTCGGTGTTCTCTGCTCTTATTGAACTCTTTTAGAATTGGCATAACATTTTGTGCACCAGATTTTTGAATAGATATAGCAGCTGCTTCATTTATGAATCGAATACCTTCTTCTACCGTTTGACCTGCTACGTAAGTAACTACAAAAATCCGCGTTGAACGTATCTCTTACTCCTGTTGCCTCTATACTGATTCTACATTCCCTAGACCGTCATTCGTCTGAAATGAGTTACCTTCCATAGTCTCTTCGATTTTTGGTATTCTTAAGGCTTCTACGACAAAATCTGTTGAGATACTACCGACAACTAATCGTTTGGTTTTCATTTGATTTCTTCCTTTCTAATTGATTATCACATTAAAACGAGTACAAGTACAACTTGGTATAAGGAGTAATACCAATAACAAAATACTTGAGCGATTTTGGTAGTTTAATACACCTATTCAATAAAAAATAATGAAATAGAGAGCAAAGCGTATGCTTGGATAAAAACTCCAACAATAATCTGAACGATCCCGGAAGCAATCACTCCTTGAAACTAATTCCGCTCTTTTAGCCAATAGATAGTCCAGCCAAATAAAAATCCATAAAGACTGTACTCAGTCAGCATAAGTATCTGGCAAATAAACGTCAATAATCTTTTCCCGTTTTATTCCTCCTCGCAGTTTGTAAAAAAAGATTTTTTGAACAACTCATTTTATTGTATTCATTCAATTTCACGTTATACGGGATACGGAAGCGGCAACAAGATTCGGAGCTAGTCACATTTTGATCCTTTCTCGGTTATGTGTTTGAAGTATGCTCAGAACGCTTCTTTAGCAATTTTTTCCCTCCATGACTTACTACTCATTTTTCAAATGAAATACATGAAATTAGATAACGTTATGTACCATTTATAAAGAGGAGAGATTTTTTTAAAGGGCGTTGCATCATCAAATCATTGAAAATGCAAAAGAAACAACCGATTTGAGATAAGATAAAATATAAAATAAGAACTTTTTTTAAAAACCAGAATTGACACTCGTTCACGTTTGTCGAACCTAGTAAAATCCTATAAATTAGACTCTTTAGACAGTGGCAGATGACTATAAATTTGGAGAAGAAGCATTAAAACTAGATTAATTTAACATTAGTGATTGTAGCCACGTTGGCATTTGAATCTAATGAAAACAATTATTTCTTTGCTTCCATGTGATGACAGAAACATCTTGGTCCCTATATTGATAATACTTTAATAAATGGACAATTGACAAGCGATAAATGGTTGATTATACTAAAAGTAATCTAACAACACTATTTACGTTGATTGAGCACAGTAGCAGAAAGAATGTTGTCACCAGAAAGCTAGTGGATGATGAAAACTAGCACAACTCTTTTTCGCGAATTACACTCATAAGTAACTTGATTAATCTCAAGCGTCCTACTGGCGTTAACAGTAAATGAGTGGTCAGCAACTGTTTTTTTACAATTGTCGGCAAATTGGGTGGTAACACGATATTATTCGTCCCGATGAAAAGGTTTTTCAGCCTTTTCATCGGGACCTTTTTTATTTTAATATTATTCTTATAGAGGAGATTACAACATGACAATTATTGATGAACTAATATGGCGCGATGCCATTAACCAACAGACCGATGAAGAAGGTCTGAATAAGTTAATTAAAAGCAAACAAATTTCTTTATACTGCGGTGTTGACCCTACTGGAGACAGCATGCATATTGGTCATCTGATTCCATTTATGATTTTGAAACGATTCCAACTAGCTGGACATCGTCCGGTCATATTAATTGGTGGAGCAACCGGTACGATTGGCGATCCAAGTGGAAAATCAGAAGAACGTGTCCTACAAACGATGGAACAAGTCCAAGATAATGTTAGAAAACTTAGTGCACAAATGGTTCGACTTTTTGATGCAGGTGGAAGTAATGGGATTAAAATGGTTAATAATTATGACTGGACTAAAGATTTGAGTTTGCTCGACTTTTTACGTGATTATGGTAAAAGTTTTAACGTCAATACAATGTTAGCAAAAGATATTGTAGCTAGCCGTTTAGAAACTGGGATTTCCTTTACCGAATTCACCTACCAAATTCTACAATCGATGGATTTCTTACACTTGTACCAACATGAAGATGTACAATTACAAATCGGTGGAGCTGACCAGTGGGGAAATATTACAGCTGGTCTAGAATTTATTCGCAAACAAGAAGGCGCAGAAGCTCAAGCATACGGTCTGACTATCCCTTTGATGTTAAAAGCTGATGGAACAAAATTTGGGAAAACAGCTGGCGGTGCCGTCTGGTTAGACCCTGAAAAGACAACCCCATATGAGTTTTATCAATTTTGGCTAAATCAAGACGATCGTGACATTGTAAAATATTTGAAATACTTTACTTTCTTAACCAAAGAAGAAATTGATGCTTTAGCTGAAAAAGTAACAACTGAACCTCACAAGCGAGAAGCACAAAAAACACTCGCACGTGAAATGACTTTATTTGTTCACGGCGAAAATGCTTTAACTGATGCTGAAAAGATTACAGCAGCTCTTTTTTCTGGTGATGTAAAAAGTTTGACAGCTAATCAAATTGAAGAAGGCTTTAAAAACATGCCCACCTTTGAAGCTCCTAAAGAAGAGCGAAATATCGTTGAATGGTTAGTTGATGTGGTTGGCATTGAATCTTCTAGAAGACAAGCACGTGAAGACATTACCAACGGCGCTCTTTCAATGAATGGTGAAAAAATTGCGAGTGTCGATCTTATTGTTACTCCTGAAAATTCATTCGATGAACGGTTTATTTTAATTCGTCGAGGCAAGAAAAAATATTTTCTAATAAGATTAGTTTAATCACCACAAAAAAAGGACGTAGGTTTAATCTGCAGTCCTTTTTAGTGTATTTAGGAGGAAACAGCTGTGATTCAACTTAAATCCGTTACAACACCAGAAGACATTCAACTAGTTGTCCAATTAGCTAAAGAAATATGGACTGAGCATTACACTTCTATTATAGGAGCCCCACAAGTTCATTATATGCTTACCAACTTACAGTCTAAAGAAGCCCTTTTAAAAGACTTGAAGCAGGGCAAAGAATATATTTTTGTCGAATCAAATCATATCGCTATTGGATATGTTAGTTATGAATTAATACCTGATCAACTTTTTCTTAGTAAGTTGTATCTGAAAAAAAGTGAACGCGGTAAAGGTACTGGACGTTTTATTATGAATTACTTAAAGGAAATCGCTCGAGAAAATAAAAAAGATGCGATTGTTTTAACAGTTAATAAAAATAATCCTACTAGTATCGCTGCTTATAAAAAATTCGGATTTCTTTTACTAAAAGAACAACTAGTTGATATTGGGGACGGTTATGTTATGGATGATTATGTTTTTCACTATCCCATCTCTCATTAAGACGCATTCCATAAAAAAATTAGTTAGAAACGAGGTTTCTCATATGAAAATAGATCGAGAAAATGATGGATTAGCTAGTGCCAAAAGATTACACGAGAATAAAACAACTCCTTTTGAATTAGTAGAAGACGCCTTTAAACAAATTGAGATCGAGAACCCAAAATGGAATGCCGTTATCCATTCTCGCAAAGAAAAAGCATTACAAGAAGCCCTAAATAAAGATTTTTCCAATACCTTATTCGGTGGTTTGCCTATTCTAGTCAAAGGCCTGGGCCAAGATATCGCTGATGAACCCAGCACCTCTGGATCGCGACTTTTAAAAAATCATTATGCTAAACAAACTAGTAACTTTGCAAAAGCACTAGAAAAAGCTGGGTTCATTGTTATTGGTCAAACCAATACACCTGAATTCGGGTTTAAGAATATCACAGATCCTAGTTTGTATGGACCGACACGTAACCCTTGGAATAGGGATTGCACACCCGGTGGTTCAAGTGGGGGCGCTGCTGCTAGCATTGTTTCAGCTATGGTTCAAATCTCAGGAGCTAGTGACGGAGGCGGTTCTATTCGGATACCTGCAGCTTTTTCAGGGCTTGTTGGTTTAAAACCTACTCGTGGAAGAACACCAATTGGTCCTGGTTCTGGTCGTGGCTGGCAAGGTGCCTCTATCAGTTTTGCATTAACCAAATCCATCCGTGATACAGCTGCCATGATGGACGTGTTACAAACGGTTCAAGAACTTGCTGCTTTCCAAACGCCTCTTTTTGAGGTTGGTTACCTAAATACTTTACAAAAAACTGCTTCAAAAAAGTTTAAAATCGCTTATTCACTAGCTTCTCCTGTTCATGGACCGGTCAGTTTAGATGCTAAAAAAAGCGTCATGATGACGGTTGATTGGTTGCGCCAACAAGGCTACGAAGTTGTGGAATGTACTCCTGATATAGACGGAGTTGCTTTAATGCAAAGTTATTACACTATGAATGCAGGAGAAACGGCTGCCATGATGGAAAACTTAGAGAAGTCTCTCCAAAGAGCCTTAACCATCAACGACATGGAATTGATGACTTGGACCTTATACAATACAGGGAAATCTATTTCTGCTGCTACCTACTCCAATAGTTTAACTGCTTGGGATACTGCTGCAGAAACGATGGCACACTTTCATGAGACTTATGATTTATATTTAACGCCTACTACTGCTGATACAGCACCCTTGATTGATGCTAAATTACAAACTGATGAACAGATTGAACAGATGAAGCACGTTACTGAGCTTACAGCATCAGAACAACAAACTCTCGTTTGGGATATGTTTGCAGCAAGTTTAGCTATTACTCCCTTTACACAACAAGCTAATTTAACGGGGCAACCAGCTATTAGTTTACCCGTTTATTTGACTAAAAAGGGTCTACCGTTAGGAATCCAGTTCACTGCTCCCAAGGGCAAAGAAGACTGGCTGCTATCAATAGGATATGAAATGGAACAGGCAGGATTATTTATTTAGGTATAGAAAACAAAAAATAGCGCATCCTTAAAGCTTTTAAGGATGCGCTATTTTTTTATCCTATTTGATTTAAAGCTTCTTTGATTTCTGTATTACCTGAAATTAAATCAAATGCTTGACGACTTATATTTGAATGATCTAAAGCTGAAACAATTGTGCTCGCTACATCTTCTCTAGGAATAGATTCAATAGCTGTTTCTTTTCCAAGTTGGATTTTGCCTGTTCCAGGCTCATCTTTCAACATGCCCGGCCGAAAAATAGTGTAATCTAAATCACTTTTTTCTAGCATTTGGTCAGCATAATGTTTAGCCGCCATGTAAGGTTTCATGTCATCACTCCACTTTTCACGGTGATTCGATGCAATCGAACTAACCATTATAAAGCGTTTAACTCCTGCTTTTTCAGCAGCTTCTATTGTTTTTGCAGCACCGTCTAGGTCAATCATAATTGTTTTATCGTAACCGGTAGAGCCACCTGAACCAGCTGAAAAAACAACCGCATCTACCCCTTCCATTGTAAGCTGTATATCAGCCACAGAACCTTCTAAATCAGCAAGTTTGGCTGTTATTCCCTTGCTTTCAAAATCTGCTACTTGTTCTTCTTTTCGAACCATTGCTCGAACTTCATGTTGTTTACTTTCTTGTAGCTTTTCTACTACCATTTTCCCAATTTGACCATTTGCACCGACAACTAATACATTCATCTTTAAAATACCTCCTCATTTTATTATTAGTTTAACAAAAATATCAATATAAGCCACTGAAAGGAACTCAGTGGCTTTTTTTATTTGTTTTTTAAAATTAATATTGACTAGTCTAATGCAAAATAACCACATACTACATCACCTACTGCTTTTGCAGCAACCATAATTGTATCTTCATCTACATCAAATTTAGGGTGATGGTTATCATAATAGGTTTTCTTTCCTTTTGGTTGACAACCTACGAAGAAAAAACAACTAGGTATTTTTTGAGAATAATAAGCAAAATCCTCATTTGCCATTTGCATCGGAGTTTCAACCACTTCTTTTAAATAGTCATCAAGTCCATTCTCCAGATAATCTACTACACTACTGGTTAGTTCAGGATCATTGAACACTGACGGACATCCTTCTTCAACGGTCATAGTCGTTTGAACAGCAAACATTTCTTCTAAACCCTTTGCTAAACGTGCTACCTCACTGTTTAATAGTTCAAAAGTAGCTTCTTTCATATAACGCATATCACCCTCTATTATAACAGCATCTTTAATCACGTTAAAGGCTCCTTTACCCTCAAATGAGCCTACCGTTACCGTACCAACTTCAAAAGGATTTAACCGTCGACTGATGACTGTTTGGAGTGCCGTTACAAAATAAGATCCGGCTACAATGGCATCATTCGATTTATGTGGTGTTGAAGCATGCCCGCCTATTCCTCGAATAGCGATTTTAAACTTTGCCCCTCCAGCCATAGCTGCTCCGCTTCGATAAGCGACGATACCAACTGGATAATCAGGCATCACATGAATCCCAATAATATGATCTACATCATTCAAAACACCAGACTCCATCATATATTTAGCACCACCAGGAGGGACTTCTTCAGCATGTTGGTGAACAATTTTTATCGTCCCTGGAATTTCGTCTTTTAATTCAATCAAGCACTCCGCTAATACCATAAGATAAGCTGTGTGGGCATCATGTCCACATGCATGCATCACACCTTTATTTTTTGATGCAAACGGTAGACCCGTTTCTTCTTCAACCGGTAAAGCATCAAAATCAGCTCTCAAAGCTAAAGTCTCTCCAAACTTTCCTCCAGTGATGGTTACAACAACTCCATTTCCACCTACATTCGTTTCTAAAGTTGCTGCTTTATCTTGGTAGAAAGCTGCTATGTAAGCCGCTGTTTCTTCTTCTTGGTAAGATAATTCTGGATATGCATGTAAATATCTACGAATTTCAATCATTTCTTCTCTTCGTGCATCTAGCGTAGCCATTAATTTATCTCTCATCTAAATTCCTCCAATTAAATTCAGCTTTACCTATCTTTCTCCTTTTTATTTACTATAGCCTTTTTTGGGGGGCTAGGACAAACGTCTCAGCCTTTTTCATATATCCGAATTTTCATTCTAGAACGTGCTCCAAAAAGCAGACCCGATGTCCGCTTCACAAATAATACTTGATGGTCTGTGACGATCTTGCGCTTTTTCGTGAAGTGAGTCGGGTCTAAACGCTTTATGTTCCACTTTTATTTTTTTATCAGTTGATTTAACCAAAGAATTGCAATAAAACACCTGCGGCTACTGCGGACCCAATTACACCTGCAACATTGGGTCCCATCGCATGCATCAATAAAAAGTTTGCAGGATTAGCTTTTACTCCTTCTTTTTGAACAACTCGTGCGGCCATAGGCACTGCTGATACTCCTGCTGCACCAATCATTGGATTAACTTTACCCTTTGTCATTTTACACATTAGCTTGCCCATCAACACTCCCCCTGCAGTCCCAATTGCAAAAGCAAGCAGTCCTAAAATAATAATTTTAGCTGTTTGAACGGATAAGAATAACTCTGCTTCAGCTTTTGCTCCAACCGTAATCCCTAAAAATACAGTAATGATGTACATCAAAGAATTTTGAAGCATATCAGTAATATTAGGGACTCTCCCACTTTCTTTAATTAGATTCCCCAACATTAACATACCAATCAAGGGAGCTGATGAAGGCAATAGTAAGATAACAAAAATAGTAACAACTATCGGAAAAACAATTTTTTCTTTTTGTGATACTGGTCTTAACTGCTCCATTTTTATCTCTCGTTCTTTTTTAGTCGTTAGTAACTTAATAATTGGTGGCTGAATAATTGGAACAAGTGCCATGTAAGAATAAGCCGCTAAGGCAATACTTGAAAGTAAATGTGGAGCCAATTGGCTTGTTAAAAAAATAGCTGTTGGTCCATCTGCTCCCCCAATAATTCCTACAGAAGCCGCTTCTGGACCTGTCATCCCCATAGCTAATGCTCCAAAAAAAGCAATAAATATTCCAATCTGAGCCGCACCTCCAAGCAATAAAGTCTTTGGATTCGCAATCAATGGTCCAAAATCGGTTGCTGCCCCTAAACAAAGAAAGATTAACGGTGGATAGATACCAAGATTGGTTCCTTGATACAAATAATACAATAACCCACCATTGTTGCCATCAATAGGTTGTGCCATCAATCCTCCTATTGGTAAATTTACTAATAACATCCCAAAAGCAATCGGAATCAATAAATAGGGCTCATACCCTTTTTTTATAGCTAAATATAGAAATGTACAAGCAATTCCAATCATAATAGCCTGTTTATATGATAAGTTAGCAAATCCTGAATTTATCAGTATTTCTTTTATTGCTTCAATCATAATAATAGCTCCTCATCTGACATTATAGTCTGACTAAACTAGCACCTGCCTCGACTGCGGTACCTTTTGATACCATAACTTCTTGTACTGTCCCATCTTCAGGTGCTACAATTTCATTTTCCATCTTCATTGCTTCTAGAACACATAAGACTTGCCCAGCTTTTATAGTCTCCCCCAACTGAACAAGCACATGAATAATCGTCCCTGGCATCGGTGCTTTTACGTCAATTCCATTTGAAACTGCAGATGCAACTCGTTCTTGTTGACTAAACTCATTTTTGGGAGTAATTTCTTCATCTTTACTTTTATTATGTTTAACACTCGCTTCATCAACTTCTGCTACTGAAACTTGGTAAACTTTATTATTTACTGTAATTTCATAAGTTTTCATCCTACTAAGCTCCTTTATCTTATTCGTTTTATGGAGGTTACTTGATAATATTTATCTTGCTGATCTTCATTTGCTAAAACTAAAGCTGTCAAAGCTGCTACTGTTTTTGTTTCTTCATCTTCTTCTAAAGGATCTTTTTTTATTGGAAGAACGACTTTTTCTTTATTTATAGAGTTTTCTTCCTTAAAAATATATTTAAATGAAATTAAAATCAGCTGCAGTCCAAAAAGTACGAGAAAGACCATCACAATAGATGTAATGGATATATTGATGCCTTCTAATAAACTAATACTAGTCATCTTAGCCCTCCTTACATGATAGCGTTAATTTTAATAACTTCCTTGGTTGGTAATTGTTTAGGTTGATACTTGTCCTTTAAAAATTTTTCGCCTAATTGAGGAAACATCGCATAAATTAAAACATCCTCATCCGTCTTAGCGATATGGCTTATTTCATTTTTTTGCTTTTCAAACTCAGGTTCCAATAAATCTGCTGGCCTTCCTGTAATGACTTTTTCGTCGCCAATTATTTTTTGTTTCATTGATTCACTAATAGGCGCTGGTGGAGTACCATACAGGCCACGAACATAATCTTTAATCTCATTTGGAATCATTTTATAACGTTCGCCAGATAAGACGTTAAACACCGCCTGTGTCCCAATCATTTGGCTCATTGGTGTCACAAGCGGAGGGAAACCTAGGTCTTCTCGCACTTTTGGTACTTCACGCAAAACTTCTTCATACCGCTCTTGTGCTTTTGCTTGTTTTAATTGTGAGTAAAGATTAGATAACATACCGCCTGGGACTTGATAAATTAAAGCCTTTGGATCAACTGTCATCATCTTAGGATCTAAAATCATTTCTTTTAAATAATGGTCTTTGATTGGTTTAAAATAATCGGCAATTTCTTCTAAGATTTCTTTTTTTAAATGGGTATCGTAACCTAATTCTGTTAAAACAATACTTAAAGATTCCGTGGCTGGCTGACTGGTTCCTCCTGAAAAAGGGGAAATTGCGGTATCAATAATATCTGCTCCTACTTGAACAGCTGTTAAGTAAGTCATTTCTGATATACCACTTGTTGCGTGTGTATGCACTTCTATAGGCAAAGAAGTTACCTCTTTAAGAGCTGGAATCAATTCTTTCACCACATAAGGTGTCAAAATACCGGCCATATCTTTAATGCAAACCGAATCTGCTCCTAATTCGTCCAACCTTTTAGTTAGTTCTTTATAATAATTAATTGTATGAACTGGACTAATCGTATAGCAAATTGTTAACTGCACATGTCCTCCATATTTTTTGATAGATTTTACGCACGCTTCCATATTTCTACTATCATTTAAAGCATCAAAAACTCGGATAATATCTATCCCATTCTCAATTGTCTTCTCAATAAACTTATCTACAATATCATCTGCATAATGACGATAACCCAAAAGATTTTGACCACGCAATAGCATCTGCAGCGGTGTATGTGTCATTCTTTTCTTGATTTCTCTCAAACGTTCCCAAGGGTCTTCATTTAAAAAACGTATCGATGCATCAAATGTTGCCCCTCCCCAACATTCAACAGCGTGGTAACCTACAGCATCCATTTTTTCTAAAATAGGCAACATTTCCTCTGTTCTCATACGTGTAGCCATCAGACTCTGATGAGCATCTCTTAAAACCGTTTCTGTAAACTTAACTTCTTTTATCTTATTCAACTTCTTCACATCCTATCTTAGACAGTTACTTATGTCTTAAAATTCACTGGTCTAGAATGAAAATAGGCAATATCCATATAATAACCTTGCTCCCCAGCCCACCTTTCTGCTCATTTTTATATCAGACAGGCTATTTTTAACCACATGCATAGAACGCTTACACCACTTGGAAATACTTTTGTATTTATTTTAACATAAGATAGGATAATCATACCTATCATCCTACTCAATTCATTTATTTCTTTAAAATTGAATTTGGACTCTTATTAAAGTACACTTTAATCTCTACACAAATACTACGCGCCTTAACTAATTTTATTTTTATTACAAAATAAGTTTTAATGGAGGAAAAAATAAATGAGAATCGGAATTATTGGGTTAGGAGATATTGCTCAAAAGGCTTATTTACCTGTTCTTAGTGAAAAAGAAGGAATTGAACTTGTCCTTTGTACACGCAATCAGGAGAAATTAGAGCGACTTGCAAAAAAATATCGTCTTTCAGAATATGTACAAACAGTTGAGGAACTAATTGATCTAAAGATTGATGCTGTTTTAATTTGCACTCCTTCTGCTACTCATTTTGAACTAACTAAAAAATTATTAGAGAATGGTATACCTGTTTATATCGATAAACCCATTGCAATGAATTTGAAAGAAACAAAACAAATCGTTCAATTAGCCATAGAAAAAGAATTGATTGCGATGGTTGGGTTCAATAGGAGATTTGCTCCGATGGTTGCGGCTTTAAAAAATGAAGGAAAAGCTGATATGGTTGTAATACAAAAAAACAGGTATATTCTTCCTGGTGATAAAAGAGACTTTATTGTACAAGACTTTATTCATGTCGTGGATACATTGCGTTTCCTAATGGATACAGAAGTAGTTGATCTAAACGTCCAATACCTAGAAAAAGACGGCTTACTTTATAACGTCATTATTCAATTAATTGGAAAAGAATGCACAGCTATTGGTATTATGAATCGAAATAACGGCATAACAGAAGAGGTTATCGAATACATGACTGCTGGAAACAAGTTAGTTATTAACGATCTTGTTAAAACGACTCAGTTTTCAAATGATACTAAAACGTTCATCGATTTCAATGGTTGGGAACCAACTTTGGTAAAACGAGGATTTTATCAAATTATAGACCATTTTATTGAATGTGTGGATTTGAATAAACAACCTAATCCATCTATTTCTGATTCTCTTATTACCCACGAGATTTGCGAAGAAATCTATGAGAGAGTTACAAGACATTAAGATATCTCTTTATTGTTGAATGATAAAAGCCCTAAAAAATAGACCTTTTTTAGGACTTTTATTTTAATTACTTAGTCATTCCAATCTCTTGGACTCCATAACCGTCCATCTAACTCACCTTCCATTTGATTTATTCGCTTAAACTGTTCTTTTACTAACTCTATCGTTGCTTTAAGTAAAGCTTTTTGCTTATATTCTTGGCTACTAGAAAATAATGTATTTAATTCTAATAATAGCCATTCTTCTTTATCCATGATTAACCTCCTAATTCATATCATCTATTAAAAGTTTTAAATCATCGATTGTTTCTCTATTCTCTTCTATCATTTCAATTACATATTGTAATTTTTCTTCGTTTTCTATCCCTAAAGAAGTTACATTCGTTTTTTCTAGTTGATTTAATAGCCATTTTTCGCGGGAAAATAAACTTAGTTCAGTACCATGTGTCAAAAATAGTTGATAGTCAATCAGTAGAGTCATCTTTTCTTCTTCAGTCATATAAACAAACTGATGAACAGCAAATATTTTAAGAAACTTCATCCCGGTTTTATGAGCCATTGCTTGAAAAGGTTTTGTCAATTCGTCTATACTGTATAATTCTTTTCCACCAGCTTGGTAATCTGTTTTTGCAGCCCCTATTAATAAAACGAGTGCAAATTCTTTGTTTTGTAGTTGATTGCCTTTTTTACCGTATGCAAAATCATCTGTTAATACTTCATCTTGCCATTGTTTAAGCAATGCTGGCGAACTATACCAGTAAAGTGGAAATTGAAAAATAATTCGATCATGTGCAGCTAATAATTTTTGTTCATTAGCAACATCAATAGGGGTATTCGAATAGATTCCCTCTAAATGATGAATCGTTACATCTTGATCATCAGGAATTGAATGAAGTAAATATTGTTGGCTACTTGATTCTTTAATTTCAGGATGAGAAATAATAATTAATGTTTTCACTTATTTATTCTCCTTTTCACGCTCTATTTCTTCAATTAGTACTTATACTAGAAATAACCCACTCTCTATTATAAATAAACGGAATAAGAAAAGAAAGGAAATGGTCTCTATCTTTGTTTCTCTCTCATTTATCTACTATCTTAAGTATTCCAACATATTTTTTTTAAAGACAGAAATCATTGGCAATTTCCGGATAGGCACTAATTCTATTTCCAAACAAACCAATAGCTCTTTTAAGTATCTAGCAACTAGATTGTATTGATTTATGTCCACGACAATTTTTGGTGGTTTTTTATTTCCTGACAAAACTAGTTGCATGAACACGCGCTGGATAGCTTCACTGTCACCTGGCTTTACGAACTCACTACATATAATCTCATTACTTTCACTATCTACTATTAATAAAACTAGTGGAAAGTAGGGTCTCTCTCCATCTGGTGGAGCTATAGGCGAATTCACAAAGTCTATATCGATCTCCCATATAGCTGAACCGAATTTTTGATTCTCAACTCGTCTCATTTCGAACTTTGTCAATAAAATTGGCGTAGTTTCCTTTAACAGGGGCTTTCCAATTACAATTCTTTCAGGTAAAGACAATAAACCGTCTATGTATTCTCCATTTTTTTGATACGTCCGAATTAAAATTTCTGACTCAGTCTTTTTTTCTTTATAAAATGTCAACTTCTCTTCAAAATCCTTCGCTGTTTCTATTAATTTTTCCATTACTTCAATTAGCAATGGTATTTCTAATTTGTCTATAATTGAAGGATAATAACCTGGATAATAGTCTACAAAGATTGGATATGATTTTTTTCCGCGAAATGTTACCCCGCTCATTTCAATAAGCTGATGTTCTTCTTTACTAATAGCTTTTTTATTTTCAAATTCTAAAGAGAGGCAGTTTTGAAATGGGATTATGTCCAGCATAGGACGAAATTTCTGTAACTTTTCCCCTATATTCGTCTCAAAAAAAGTAGCTAAATCTTCTACGTTTCGATAAAATAAAAAACCATAATTTTGTTCATTTTCACCTAATACAGAAATGATTATCGGTTCTTTACGATTACCTAATTGAATAGCAATCAAATCACTTTTCAAATACTCGTCCCAAAATTTTTCTTCATATAGCTGTTTAGCAAGCTGAAACAAACGTTTTTGCTGATCCATCATATTCTGACTCCTCTCAAATAAACAAACGATTTATTATATTCTATTATACCAAATTAAATCGGTTACAAGTTGATTTTCTTTTTTCTAAAATAAAGCTACTATAAAAATATACCAACGTTTTTATCAACTTATTACCGTAACATTAAGCGGCAATCTCTCATCTTCTAATCGTTGTATTTGTCGTTGCTTGGAAAAACGGTTACAATAAAGAGGAAACGTGCATGAATAAACTATTAGGAGGAATTTTTAATGAAAAAAATTATTAATAATCCCTCATCTATCTTAGATGAGATGCTCGCCGGTATTGCATTTACTTATGATGATTTAGTAGAGCGTTTACCTGAAACGAATGTTATTCATCGAAAAACTGCTCATAACAAGAAAGTAGCATTAATTAGTGGTGGTGGCAGTGGTCATGAACCTTCACATGCTGGTTTTGTTGGACAAGGTATGCTTTCTGCTGCTGTCTGTGGAGAAGTTTTCACGTCTCCTACTCCAGACCAGATCTTAGAAGGAATCAAGGCTAGTGATGAAGGTAAGGGTGTTTTTCTTATCATTAAAAATTATTCTGGAGACATTATGAATTTTGATATGGCAAAAGATTTGGCTGAAATGGAAGACATAGACGTTGAATTTGTGGTTGTAGATGATGATATCGCTGTTAAAGATAGTACCTATACAGCTGGAAAAAGAGGAATTGCAGGAACTGTTTTTGTTCATAAAATATTAGGTGCTGCAGCAGATGAAGGGTTCTCTTTAAAAGAGATTAAAGTCCTAGCTGATCAATTAATTCCAAATATTAAATCTCTTGGTGTTGCTTTACGTGCTGCTACCGTTCCAGAAGTTGGTAAGCCTGGATTTGAATTAGCTGAAGATGAAATTGAATTTGGTGTTGGCATTCATGGCGAGCCCGGTTACCGTAGAGAAAAAATTAAACCTTCTAAAGAGTTGGCAAAAGAAATTGTTGAAAAATTAAAAGACGAGCTACAATGGAAAAAAGGAGAAAAATACGCTGTATTAGTTAATGGTATGGGTGGAACACCTTTAATGGAACAATTTATCTTTATGAATGATGTAAAAGTTTTATTGACTAAAGAAGGTATCGTGTTGGCCTTTAAAAAAGTAGGCGACTATATGACCTCAATTGACATGCAAGGCCTCTCATTAACCTTAGTCAAGTTAGAGGATGATAAATGGCTTGACTATCTAAATGCTCCTGTAAAAACTATTTCTTGGTGAGAAAGGATGGATAAAATGGTATCTGTAGAAAATACAAAAAAATGGCTGTCTCTTTTTACAGCTCAATTAATTGAAAATAAAAACTATTTAAGTGAATTAGATACGGTCATTGGTGATGGAGATCATGGCAATAATATGGCTCGTGGAGCAACAGCTTTGAATGAGGTATTGGACTCTAAAGTTCCAGAAGATGTACCCTCTTTATTGAAATTAATTGGAATGACTTTAGTCAGTAAAGTCGGCGGAGCTTCTGGACCATTATATGGATCTGCTTTCATCAGTATGGCGAAAGCTAGTCAAGAAAGCTTAGATTTAACAGCTCTCTTAGAAGCAGGATTGGATGGTATTCAAAAAAGAGGAAAAGCAACAGCCGGTGAAAAAACAATGGTAGATGAATGGCTTCCTGTTGTTGAAGCTGTCAAAGAAAAAAAATTATCTATAGAATTAATTGAAGAAAGTGTCGAAAAAACAAAAGATATGAAAGCTACTAAAGGACGTGCATCTTACTTGGGAGATCGTTCAATAGGTCATATTGATCCAGGTGCTATGTCTAGTAGTTATCTATTCAAAACCATGATTGAGGCAGGTGTTTATAGTGAGTAAAGAATATGGAATTTTATTAATTTCACACGTAGAAGGACTGGCAAATGGCGTTGCAACATTATTAAATGAAGTTGCAGGAAAAGTTACGATAAAAACAGCTGGTGGAACTTCAGAAGGAACTGTTGGAACTAGCTTTGATAAAATCCAAGAAACCTTAGAATCATTTGAAGAAGATAAAATTTTAGCTTTTTATGATTTAGGGAGCGCGAAAATGAATTTAGAATTAGCCATTGAAATGTCTGACAAAAAGGTTACATTTTACGATATAGCTTTTGTAGAGGGAGCTTATACTGCAGCTGCCTTATTACAAGCAGAAGCTTCCATTGAAGCCATTGAAGACCAACTTATGCCCTTAAAAATAAAATGATGGTCATTTGTTTAATCTATTTTTAAATTTACTTTTTTTATGAAAAATTTTAATCACAAACAAGCTGATTTCGAATTACTTGATTAAAAAACCCTCTAATCTGACGATTAGAGGGTTTTTATAATGAGACCTTTTGTCCATTTAGCTTAATGGAATTAAAAGATACAATAGTGCTGCAATAACTCCTCCAATAATCGGTCCAACAATAGGAACCCATGAATACTGCCAATCAGATGTCCCTTTATTTTTAATTGGTAGTAATTGATGAGCTATTCTTGGTCCTAAATCACGTGCAGGATTAATCGCATATCCTGTAGAACCACCTAGTGATAATCCAATAGAAACAATCAATAACCCTACAACAATAGGATCTAATCCGTCTGTGAAATCTCCTCTTGTAAAAGCCAATAATGAAAAAACCAAAACAGCCGTTCCTAAAGCTTCACTAAAAATATTCCAAACAGAATTTCTAATAGCCGGTCCTGTTGAAAAAATCCCTAAAATTTTAGCTGAATCTTTTGTTTCTTCAAAGTGAGGGTAATAATTTAACCAAACCAATGTAGCTCCAACAATTCCTCCAGCGATTTGAGCAACACTATAAGGTAACACTAATGACCAACTAAATTTTCCTGCTACTGCCATCGCCACTGATACTGCAGGATTTAGATGAGCTAAACTTAAAAAACTCGATGCATAAATACCCAAAGTTACTGCAGCTCCCCAACCCAGAGCAATCGTTATCCATCCACTATCTTCACTCTTTGATTTGCGTAGTAAATTAGCAGCTACGACACCATCACCCATTAAAACTAAAACCAATGTCCCAATAAATTCTCCGAGCATTTGCGACCATACTGATGTGTCCATTTAATTCCCAACCCCTTTTTTCACTATTTTTAAGTCATCTGATGCTAAAATCGTAGTGCCGGATTCAGTCATTCTCTCTTCAATAATTAGCAAATTTATTTGGTCATCTTTAAATTTCCTCTATTCACCACACTGGTTTTACTGAAAATAACAGTCTCTTTATTTTTCACTTGATTTTAAATGCATCACTCAATTAATTGGATTCTTTTAGTGGTTTGTGTTTAAAAACTCTAGTAGCTGCAACGGCATCTTTCCAGCCATCATACAGGTTTTCACGTAAGTCTTCTTTCATTTCTGGTTCAAATACACCGTTACTCTCCCAATATTTCTTAATTTCTTCTTGGTCTTTCCAAAATCCAGTAGCTAAACCAGATAGGTAAGCCGCACCCAAAGCAGTCGTTTCATTTACTTTCGAGCGTTCTATTGTTGTGCCCAGAATATCTGCTTGGAATTGCATTAAAAAGTCATTCATAGCTGCTCCACCATCTACTCGCATAGTCTTTGTTTCAATGCCAGAGTCTTTGTTCATCGTTTCGATAACATCACGGGTTTGGTAGGCTAATGATTCTAACGTCGCTCTAATCATATGCTCTTTTGTTGTCCCTCGTGTAATCCCAAAGAATGCACCACGAGCATCTTGATCCCAATAAGGAGCACCAAGCCCAACAAATGCTGGTACCATGTAAACATTACCAGATGAGTCGACACGTTTAGCGTATTTTTCAGATTCAGGTGATTCTCTAAAAAACCTAAGTCCATCACGCAACCATTGAATAGCTGAACCCGCAACGAAAATACTTCCTTCCAGAGCATAGGTAATCTCTCCGTTAATACCATAACCAATAGTAGTTAACAGTCCATTTTCAGATTTTATTGGTTTCTTTCCAGTGTTCATAATAATAAAAGCACCCGTACCGTAAGTATTTTTAACCATTCCTTTTTCATATCCTGTTTGACCAAATAAAGCTGCTTGTTGATCACCAGCGATACCTGCAATAGGAACCTCAGCACCATAGAAATGATAAGCTACTGTATGTCCATATATTTCTGAAGATGATCTAACTTCAGGAAGCATTTCTTTTGGAATATCCAATAATGCCAATATTTCTTCATCCCATTTTAAATCATAAATATTGAACATCATCGTACGACTAGCATTTGTATAATCTGTTATGTGTTTTACTCCCCCTGTTAGATTCCAAACAAGCCAAGTATCAATTGTCCCGAATAATAATTCCCCATTCTTTGCGCGCGCTCTCGAACCTTCAACGTGGTCTAAAATCCATTTAACTTTTGTTGCTGAAAAATAAGAATCTATGATTAAACCTGTTTTCTCTTGAATAGAATCTTTGTGTCCATCTTCAATTAATTGATCAGCAATTTCAGAAGTTTGCTTAGATTGCCACACAATAGCGTTGTAAATTGGTTTACCTGTTTCTTTATCCCAAATAACTGTTGTTTCGCGCTGATTTGTGATTCCTAAGCTATCTACTTCTTGAGGCTTTATTCCTGATTGAATTAAAACTTCAGCAATAACTGAAAGTACAGATAACCAAATATCATTGGCATTGTGTTCTACCCAACCTGGTTCAGGAAAAATTTGTTCAAACTCTTTTTGAGCTGACCATAATGGTTGTCCTTTCTTATCGAAAATGATAGCTCGTGTACTGGTTGTTCCTTGATCAACAGACATAATATAGTTCTTTTCCATTACTCAAACCTCCTAATTTTTAAAGCGCTTTCAATTCCGTTCGCTTTTATACTTTAATGTTAATTTTCTTTGATGTAAAGGGAAATGCATTTAAATTTTTAACCTATTTTTTAAAAAAATGGGCATTATTTTAAAATCTGTATTGTATCTTGAAAAGTTCGAGAACAAATCAAAATTTGACTCATCCATAGTTTGTCTAGAAACCTACTAAAAGTCTATTTTGACACTCCTTTCCTTTTTATTTTCCCACACCCTATGGCTGCACAAAAAGAATAGCTTTATTGAACTTATATACACTTCTCTTTGTAATACATGGCTCAGTTTGATACCAGTATGAATCTTATTTTCACATTTTCACTAGTTGCTAAACCATTTAGGTACTGCACTTTTTTAAATGAACCAGTTAGAAGCGGGAAATTTTTTTAACCTTGTCTATTTTTGTGAATACAATACGATAAGCTAACTAATATCAAATCAGTGTTATAACAAAGGCGAAGAAGAGGTTAAACAACTATTTTATGAGTGTGCATGCTAAAAACCTGTTTACTTTAATAATGATAAAAAGGCTATGAGTGCTTCAGGTCAAAGTTTCTCAAAATTAATTTTTTCCTTTTATTTTTATCCAATTATTTAAAAAAAGCTGATAAATTAGCAACTTCTTTTTTTTAAGTTTTCTCATTAAGTCTTGCGTTAAGATACATCCTTCTTTTTTTATTTACTATTTTTTTCAATCAAATCTATAAACGCGTTGACGATGGTCTGAAAGAAGTCTAATGTTTCTTTTTTCGTAATTGAACCATCTTCTTCTAAAATACTCAAAACATTTCCGATATAAGCTTCTGGCTGTTGAACTGTTGGCATGTTCAAAAAAACTAATGACTGACGTAAGTGGTGGTTTGCTCCAAAACCGCTAATTGCACCTGGCGAAACACTAACAATGGCTGCTGGTTTAGTATCCCAAATACTAGCACCATATGGTCGTGATCCAACATCGATTGCGTTTTTAAGAACACTTGGAACAGAACGATTGTATTCAGGGGTAGCAAATAACACAGCATCAATTGATTTCATCGTATCACGAAAAGTTTCCCACGAATCTGGAATAGTATTTTTGTCGTCAAAATCTTGATTATAAATAGCTAAGTCACCAATTTCGATAAACGATATGTTATAGTCATCAGGGAATAATGTTGCAATCGTTTTAGCGACTTTTTTTGTATAAGACTCAACACGTAAACTTCCTACTAAAATACCAATGTTCTTTGTCATCATCTCAGTCTCCTTTATTTTTAAACTCTATTGAAATTAAGCATAATGTTATTTTATTTTATTTGCAAATAATACTACTTTAACGATAATTTCTTCTGTTTTCCTCGTGAATAAACAAGAAAAAATAACGCTATCATGATACAATAGAATCATAAATTAATAGTAGGTTATTTTTATGGCAAACCAAACATTTCATGCAGTAGCTAAATCAATTGGTGGGATGAAAGTTTCATGCACATCAAGGAATTTTGAATTTATCCTAGATGAGCCAAAAAGCTTAGGTGGATCAAATGAAGGAATGAACCCAGTTGAAGCCCTACTATCCTCTCTTGGAGGATGTAAAGTCATTGTAGCTCGCTCTTTCGCTAAAATGCATGGCATAAATCTGAAAGATGTTCGTTTAGAATTAGAAGGCGAATTGGATCCCGATGGTTTCATGGGTAAAAATAAAGATGCTAAAATAGGTTTCTCTACAATCGTGTCTAAATTTTATATCGAAGCTGATAATACTGATTAAGAAATTTCAGATTTTGTAGCTTTCATTAACCGTAACTGTCCAGTAGCTGATACCATTAAAAATGCTCCTGCTACTAAAACGGAAATTCATAAAATTTAACTTTCAAATCGTGGATTGTAAGATTAAGCTATACAAATAAAAAAGCCATTCGTGATACACTCTAATTGTATTTCCAACCATAGAAAACAAGGAGTGATCACAAATGACCTATACCCATATTACCATGGATGAACTAGTGATGATAGAAGCTTATTACCATCAAGGTATTCCAGTTGCTAAAATAGCTGCTTACTTGAATCGTACTCGAACACCGATTAATAATGTTATCAGGTTCTTCAGAGCAGGACATACAGCTTTCGAGTATTACCTACGGTATAAGAAAAACAAGAAGCAGTGTGGACGCGAAAAAGTTGTTTTACCAGAAGAACAACATCTTTATATCAAGGAAAAAGTAGCTGAAGGCTGGACGCCTGATGTCATTATTGGCCGTAAAGAAATGACAATAGACTGTTCCGTACGAACACTTTATAGACAATTTAAAGAAAAAACATTCGATGAAGCTACCCTTCCAATGAAAGGGAAAAGAAAGCCTAACGGACATCAAGAACGTAGAGGTAGACAAGCTTATAAACGAAATATCTCTGAAAGAATAATAGATTATCCAACATTTAAAGAAGAATTTGGTCATATCGAAGGAGATACCATTGTAGGTGTCCGCCACAAAAGTGCGGTCATTACTCTAGTAGAGATTTTATCGAAAGCTATCATTACCTTAAAGCCCAAAGGGCGTAAAGCCTGCGACATTGAGAGTGCTATGAATCAATGGTTCCAATCCATACCAAAAAAATTATTCAAATCAATTACTTTTGATTGCGGTAAGGAGTTCTCCAACTGGAAATCTTTGTGCAACCAGCATGATGTCGCTATCTACTTCGCTGACCCTGGAACGCCTTCACAACGAGCTTTAAACGAGAATTCTAATGGGCTTCTTCGAAAAGATGGATTGCCAAAAGAAATGGATTTCAACGAAGTTGATCAGGCTTTCGTATCGTCTGTTGCACACAAACGGAATATAATTCCAAGAAAGTCATTAAATTACCAAACACCGCTGGAAGTTTTTATGAGTTACATGGATGAAGATATTTTGTATAGCTTAATTTGACAAATCAGAAATTAAAAAAATGTGTATTTTTCTCTTTAAATTCAGAGAAAAGCACACATTTTTTATCGTTCTTTTTAGTCATTCCGATAACGGTTTGCTAATCCTTTCAGGAAATTTCTGGCGTACCGATCTCCACATTCTTTGTAGTTGCGTTGTCCTTCTCTTCTTAGAACGGCGCTCAATTCACTTTTTGATAAATGAACGCCTGTTTCGTCTAAAATTTCCAATATATCATCGCTAGTCAAAGACAGAGCTATTTTTAATTTTTTAAGCAATACATTATTAACGCTCTGATCATTTTTTATCATGACTTCTGCCTTTTTTATCAGTTCTCCTGGTTTGGATTCTTGTTTTCCTCTTTTAAAGACAATCAACCCATTTAAAAAGGATTCTAATACAGCATTTTTGCATTTTTTCATGTATTCATTTACTGAATATCCTTCAGCTTCTTCTTGTTCTTGTTTTGTTTTAACTTTTGTTAACATTTTTTGAACGTCTTCTTTAGTAATCTCAAAATCACCTAATTTGAAAATATCAACCATCTCTGCATCTTTAATATCTAGCGCGTATCTTAAGCGTACAAGTCTATCATTATTATTCATTTTCATATCCTCCGAGTCTTTTTGAATTAGGATGTTTGTTTCTAACCTAATTGATTAGTCTATTTATTGCATTATGCCATGAAATAGTACTCTTGGCCAGTCAGGAAAAGACAGCGCCCCCTATATTGAATGAGCTATTTCAGTAAAAAAATTATTCCATTATTGTAATTATTATTTATTACTGCTAGAATAACTGAAGCGAAGTCCTTTTAAACTAGTCCAGAGAGATTAGAAAGGGTAACAAATCAATTCTTTGATACCTTAGGTCCTTTTGCGAATAATATATTCAAAAGGCATTTTTTTGTGCCTAAAATTAGGAGGAATTATAGATGTCAAAGAAGAAGATTATTCAAGTTGATGAAAAGGTCCCAGCAAAGTTGCTTATTCCCTTGAGCTTACAGCATACATTTGCCATGTTTGGAGCATCGGTTTTAGTTCCTATCATTTTTGGAATTGATCCAAGTATTGTTTTGCTGATGAATGGACTTTCGACATTGCTATTCATCTTTATTACAAAAGCAAAAGCTCCCGCTTATCTAGGTTCGAGCTTTGCATTTATCGGACCGACCAGTATTATTATTGCCAATCAAGGATTTCAATATGCGCAAGGAGCATTTGTTGTCTTAAGCTTGATCGGTTGTCTTCTAGCACTTTTCATTCATCGTGTTGGTACAGGATGGATTAACATTGTCCTTCCCCCAGCAGCTATGGGAGCTGTTGTGGCTTTAATTGGACTAGAGTTAGCAGGGAATACGGTTAATGGCGGTTCAATTGGTGCCAACTTAATGACAGATACTGCGACGACTCAAAATTTCATTGTTTTTTTCATCACTTTAGGCGTGGCCGTCCTAGGTTCTGTATTATTTAAAGGTTTTCTATCTACCATTCCTATCTTAATATCGATTGTAATCGGTTATATTTCTGCTATCGCATTTGGCATGGTTAACTTCACGCCTGTTTTGGAAGCATCTTTATTCACTATGCCTCACTTTCAATGGGCAAAATTTGATCTCCAATCTATTTTAACTATGCTACCCGTTCTTCTAGTCTTAACTTCTGAACACATTGGACACCAAGTTGTGACGTCTAATGTTATTGGTCGAGACTTAATGAAAGAACCCGGCTTACACCGTTCTTTATTTGCCGACTATCTAGCTTCTGCACTCTCTGGTTTAATTGGTGGTGTACCTACTACTACTTATGGTGAAAACATTGGAGTTATGGCTATTACGCGCGTTTATAGCGTGCGCGTTATTGCTGGCGCTGCTATCTTTTCTATATTTATGGCGTTTATTGGGCCATTAGCAGCCTTAATCTCTACCATCCCAGGAGATGTCATTGGTGGAGTGACCTTCTTACTTTACGGAATGATTGGAACTAGCGGTTTACGTTTGTTAGTTGAATCAAAAGTTGATTACAGTCAATCAAGAAACCTGATTTTAACATCAATCGTCTTTGTTGCTGGTTTAAGCGGCTTAACCATTAATTTTGCTGGCATCGAATTAAAAGGAATGATTCTTGCAAGTGTAGTCGGTATTGTTTTAAGTGTTGCTTTCTACTTATTTGATAAATTAGGTTGGATGAATGAATAGATAAAAAAAAGAAGATTCCATGTATACCTGCATGGAATCTTCTTTTTTTAATTTTTAACTATTAGTTTTTGTGTATTCTTTTAATTTTTCATTTAATTTCTGATAAATGACTTTCATTGTAGGCTCATTGCATGCCTTAATAGCACTATCTAGGCTCATCCATTCTACCCCACTATTTTCATCGGGTTTAATAGAGGTCTCTTCATTTTCATCCGCTTCAATTAAATAAGTGATATTTAAATGCAAATGTTCAGCGATTGGTTTATCTTTTTTTGAGTGCGTTGGAACGTTTAAAATCTCAATTGAGTAGATATTATCAGAGATAGAATGAATATTCTTCAAACCTGTTTCTTCTTGTGTTTCTTTTAAAGCCACATGTAGTAAATCTGCATCACCATCTGCATGACCACCAAGCCATGACCAAGATTGATAAATATTGTGATATGCCATCAATACTTTTGTTCTAGCTTTATTCACTACCCATGCTGACGAAGTAAAGTGAGCGCCTTTATTTTCTCTTGTCAATAAATTATCAAAAGTCGTTAAGTAACGCAGTATTTCTTTTTGATCTAGCGCCTCTTGATCGTTATATGGCTTATATTGGCTAATTTGTTCGTTTAAATTCATCTAAGATTCTCCTTTGGCTAAAT
The DNA here is from genome assembly GCF_000744185.1 of Carnobacterium funditum DSM 5970. Taxonomy (NCBI): domain Bacteria; kingdom Bacillati; phylum Bacillota; class Bacilli; order Lactobacillales; family Carnobacteriaceae; genus Carnobacterium; species Carnobacterium funditum. Next base: position 1,534,765 of record NZ_JQLL01000001.1, read on the forward strand.
CTATTAGTTAGTTGTAACGCTAATTTAGGTTATTGTCTGATATCCATTATATCAAAAGAATAAACTGTGAAAAGGTCATTTTTCAAAAAATTAATTTTCTATATTAAATCAAACCGTTTTTATCTCCATCTCGATTAGATAGAAATGAGTAACTTATTTATTTTCTATTGCCTTCATCTTTTTTAGTGCTCTCTCCTAGTTGCTTAGGATAAATGAGAGTAGACCCTTCTACAACAGTTTTTTTCCCATGCATCCCTATGTTTTGTAAGATCATTTTCTTGTCTGTCATGATATGTTGAATGGTCAAACTTTTCAGGGTTAAGGTATTTGAAATAATCAAACGATGGCGCTTCCAAGGAACACTTTCAGAACACATATAGCAGACTCGTTTTTCACTACTTAAAGCAATTAGATCTTTGATTGCTTTTTAGTATTCTTTTGTCAGACTGTATGCGGCCTAATTTTGAAAAGAAGTGTTCCGCCAACCGTTTACCACTGATTGATTATTGCCTAGTTTTTCTTTCTTCTCCCGCCCAATGCAGGCATATGATGGTAACTGATCCCGTTTTCTGGTAACCATTTTCCTATAATTTCTTTATTAAATTGAGGCGTATAGTTACTACCAGGATAAGAACGCACGTCGATTAGCGACTCTATACCTTATTTCTTAAGCAAAGAAATGAATTCATCACTGCTATGAGTTGGATATCCTACTCTATGACTATCCATTTAGAATCCTCTCCTTTATTTTTCTAATTTACTATCGTTTTCCAATCTATCGTGCTAGAGACTTAAACAGTTAAAGATTGGACCCCGAATAGTTGTATATATACTAACTATCTATTATAATATACCATTATACCTTTATCTATTCATAAAGGTATAATGGAAGAATAGCGTATAGATCGTTGTACCTACTTGTATATAAAGTAATTTATTAGGAGAGATCCTATTGGAAAGAGCAGTTGGAACAGTCGTACGTGGTCTTCGCGGACCAATTATTAATGAAGGCGACGATATTGAAAAACTCGTAGTCGATACTGTATTAAATGCAGCAAAAGTTGAAGGCCTAACTTTTGAAGATCGCGATATTATAACCATTACCGAATCAATTATCGCACGCGCACAAGGAAATTATGTCACCATTGATGATATTGCCCAAGACATTCGTGCAAAATTCGGAGATGAAAAAATTGGCGTTATTTTCCCGATTCTTAGCCGCAATCGTTTTGCAAATGTCTTACGTGGCATTGCAAAAGGTACAAAAAGTATCGTCTTGATGCTAAGTTATCCTTCTGATGAAGTGGGTAACCAACTTGTCGATATCGATGAATTAGACGTAAGAGACGTTAACCCTTGGACAGATGTCTTAACAGAAAATGAATTCCGTGAACATTTTGGTTATAAAAAACACAGATTTACTGGTGTTGATTATATTGAATACTATCGCTCAATCATTGAAGCTGAAGGAGCGAGTTGTGAAATTATCTTCTCAAATGATCCAAAAACTATTTTGACTTATACAAAAAGTGTCTTAGCAAGTGATATCCATTCAAGAGCTAGAACAAAAAGGATTCTTACCAACGCTGGAGCTGAAAAAGTATACGGTCTTGATGATGTATTATCAAAGTCCATTAATGGTAGTGGATTTAATGAAGCTTACGGTCTTCTTGGATCTAACAAAGCAACCGAAGATACATTAAAACTATTTCCTCATAGTTGTCAGCCTATTGTTGACCATATTCAAGAAAAAATGAAAGAAAAAACTGGCAAAACAATTGAAGTATTGGTTTATGGTGATGGAGCTTATAAAGACCCGGTTGGAAAAATTTGGGAACTAGCAGATCCAGTCGTCTCGCCTGCGTATACAGCAGGCCTTGCCGGTACGCCGAATGAAGTAAAATTAAAATATTTAGCAGACAATAACTTCTCACATCTTCGTGGTAAAGAGTTAAAACAAGCTATTTCTAGTTATATTGTAAACAAAAAAGAAGACCTTGTTGGAGCGATGGAATCCCAAGGTACGACTCCTCGTAAATTAACCGATTTAATTGGCTCATTGTCTGATTTAACTTCTGGTAGTGGAGATAAAGGGACACCTATCATCTATATTCAAGGTTATTTTGATAACTTTACAGAGTAACTAACTTTGAAAAAAAACGATTCAATAAAAAAGCAAAAATCCTAATTTTAAAATAGGGTTTTTGCTTTTTTTAAAATCGTACTTTCTATCGCTTCAAAATCCTTTAATTGTTTTTTAAAAATAAACTTGTCTACTATTAAAACTAGCATTGTACCTAGTAGTATATAACTTACCCTTTTAACAGCGGCATAAAGAGTATTGTTTATTAGGGCAGTTGATGCAATTACCGATACAGTGACACAAATCATTTTATCTCGATAATTTTTTGTGAAACTATCTAAGTAACCACCTGCCACTACAATCATCGTTCGTATCGTATTGTTTTTAATGAATAAAAATATAAATAAGATGACGAGTGCACCAAAAATTGTACCTTGTACTCTGTGTTTAGATTGGATAGTACAGTTTTCAGAGTATAACTCTGTTAATGAGAATACGGTATAAACAATCCATCTTGCTTCTTGTAAATCGAAAAAAGCTACCATAAAGGCCGTAATAGCTGTTATCAAGCAAATTCTAAAGGCATATGCCCATCTTACTGTATGAATTGAGTGCTTTCTTCTAAATATATTTACGGGCTTGTACAAGCTATTGTCTTCGTCTATTTCGATTAGCTCAGATAGTTCATTTTTTGTGTGACTGCTTTTCCTATGAATTGTAAATTGAACAATCATAATCAGTACTGCTCCAGCTACTAACCCTAGTAATCGATTGTTAAAATCCATTCCAGTTACTGGACTATACAACATAAATAAGTATTGCCATCCAAAAGGTACAACTATTATTTTATTCAATCTAGAGCTAAGAAAATAACCCATTGTAGATCATGCAATAAAATTTAAAATTAAGCCAAGCCACATATTTTAGCTTGATAAATGGGTTAGCCTTCCTGAAATTAAATTTATACTTGTTAACTTCACTAGATTTCCCACCGGTTTCTTAGTTAAATCTTCTTGCATAAGTACTAGTAGGGTATTCAAAATAGTCATCCCTACCAGGTTATTGTTTGTTTCAAATACATATCCAAAACTGTATTTGACACAATTTTTTCAACAGCTAGTCCCTTCTTTATGACCACACACAACATAGTCACAACGGAAAATGACTTACAAGTGTCATCTCTTGTCCTTGATCCTGATAAATAAAAAAATAGACCCCTTAAAATAGAAAGTAAACACTACTTTAAGAGAGTCTAGTTGAACTTATTTTATTTTTTTATAAATAGATGTTACGTTTTGGAGCAGGAATTAGCTTCCATTTATTTAGTTTAAATTGAATAATAGCTCCGCTGATTAAAAATATCATATAAATAATCGAAACAATTGGCAGTAGCGAGTAGTCGCTATTTGATCCGGTAGAGGAAACTAAAAAATGATAGATTCCGTAACAAGCCCAGGCTGCAGGGAGAGTAAATACAGCATTTTTTAACCAAGCCATCATCCCTACTGCGATTATGAATGCCATGCTTAATAAGACAATACCCAATATTTCTTGTGAAAGACCCCCTCTGTTCCAATTAATTTTCACTAAGTAAGCTGCTATATTAACAATTGTCGCTATCAAGAGCCAACCATTATATAATCCAAATGTAAAAGCTAGAATATTTTTCTTATTATCGTTGTTTCTTACTATTATTCGATTGATAAAGGTTAAAACAACTGTAAATGCTAAAATAAAAATTGTAGAAATCAAAATTTGATCGTATAAGAATAGAACTACCCAACCAATATTAAATAATGACGACACCCAAAATAAAGGAGAAATGGTATCACTAATTGTACGATAACTTCTTTTATTTCGATTTAAGATCATAAGAATAAGGGAAATAAAAATTAGCGTATAAATGACTCCCCAGATACTAAATGTAAATGAAGCTGGCGTAATCGGAGTAAGGTATTTATCCGACATTTCTTTTTGAGTTATATTATTAATTAAACCAACACTACTAGCATAATTGATAACTAATAGAATAGTAAATACAAGAATATTTATCCAAGCTTTAAGAGCTGTTTTCATGATGTATTCCTCCCGAGATTTCTATCTTTATTTAATGAATACAACCAGTAACCATTTTTACAACAAATTAAACGAACCTTTTTTAACTATGGGCGACCACGATTTCAGGTCAAGAGCAATAGCCCTTTTATAAGGCTGTTATTCTCAAACACATTGATTTCGCTAGTTGTATTAGGAAGATTTATCTTTCATACAAAGATAGTAAAAAAATAAAACCCCACAATATTCAAGACAAATCAGACTAAAAGTTAAACTTTTTAACTGCTCTTCACTTTTCCAACGTGTAAACGTGTACTTGGTTCCGTCCTGATTGCTTTGCTGAATACAATGCTTTATCCGCTTTGTTCAATAGCTGATCTACCGTTTCCTTTGTACCTGTTATCGCTTCAGCTACTCCCATACTCAAAGTAACTGGAATATTTCCCTCAGAAGAATCTAGACTTTGTCTCTCTAACTGTTTACGTAAGTTATTTCCTAATAACTCAGCCTCTAGTGCTGTATACCCATTTAAAGATAGAGCAAACTCTTCCCCACCATACCTAGCAAAAACCTGTCCTTCTGTTAACTGATTTTCAAATAAGGTTACGACATGTTTAAGCAATTGATCTCCTATATGATGTCCGTAAGTATCATTTACTTTTTTAAAATGATCAATATCCATCAGCACTACTGTAAATGGGGTAAAGCCTTGCTCTGCTATTGCAAAATCTTGTTCACACTGTTCCATAAAAGCACGGCGGTTGAATATTTGGGTCAGTTCGTCATAGTTAGCTTGATACTCCAATTTATTTTGTAATTCTCTCAGTTCAGTGACATCTGTAAAAATCAAGATTAAACCTTTTCTATTTTTTACCTTGATTAAGGGTGAGATACGAATTTGGTAAACGCGTTTTGTGTCGTCAATGGCCAACTGCACCTCTTGGTTATTCCCCGTTAGCTCCAATTCTAGGGGGAAAGAATTACCTGTTAGTTCTTGCCAAGCTTTATAGAAATTCATTCCAATCAACTTATTCGTTAATTGCGGAAAATATTTCTCACAAATTTGATTAAATTCGTTCAACTGAATAGACTCATCCAGTACCATTACTCCATCATTTATGCTATTAAATATGACATTTTTTGCGATAGGTATTAATGTAAACATCCGCGATGAACTGATAGACCATAAATACAAGGAAGAAGAAAGCCATAAGACCATCGGAACAGGATCCATTCCTTCAGGGGTAAGTTCTAATAAGTATAAAAGAGCTGTCAACATAGGGATAAACTGTCCCAATATTAAGGATAGTAGCTCCATTCGATGGACTTTCGCTGTTTCTTTCCAACGTGAAATCGCAAGCAAAAGCGCTACTAGCATGCAAGAAAAGATGTAGGTCCCATGAATCATATACCATACCCCAATCTCTTGCTGAACGTAGGGAGCTCCTAAAATAGGATCTATTTCGAGTACTTTATAATGCAGATGATGCAAATCATTCGTTGCTACCACGATTGAAGTGATAATTGGAATAATAAGTAGAGAAAAAGCTTTTATTTTTGAAATATGAATGCCTAAATAATGCATAACAAACAGTAACCCTAATGTCGTAGAAATTGGCATACCTACATATTGAATAGCTGTCCAAAACTTTATCTGTTCTAAAGTTGTAGTCAATAACATGATTGCTGAAGCAAAACAATAAATGGCTATTGTTACGGTATAGGCCATAAAAAAATAAGCAATTTTCTTATAACGATAGCGTCTAAAATAGACATACAAACACAAATATAAGTTCAGCACGCCCGATGCAGAATTAAGAGCAACATAAGCTGTCAGTGGTGAATTCATAATTGGATATCCTCTCTTAATAATTTTTAATTTTACTATAACATATATATTTGTATTGGGTGATTAAACTTAATTCATGTGATTTTGTATGTTTTAATTTTCTACAAGTTAAGTATACAATAAGTACCTTTAGCGCTACAGAAATCTTTAATATTTTAGATAAAGTGAAAAGACCAGCAGCACTCCTTAAAAGCTGTTGGCCCAAATATCATGATTTAATTCTAAATGATTAACAACTACTTGATCAGACTATCTTATCTTTTCATAATGAATCGTTTCGTTATCTCTCTTTGTTCGTACCGTTAGGTTTATTATTTTTCTTTATCACACATAAGGTGCATATGCTTTCTCAATCACACTGGAAAGCTTTGCCTTTACTTCTACAGTCGTAAACGCGCCTGACAAGCCACTTAGATTCAAAGATTTCATCGTTGCATAGCTGATTCCAAAATGTTCCGTCAAAAGCATGTATTCTCTCGTCAACGTCGTGTTGGAAACCGTACGATTATCGGTATTGATGCAACAGGTTATTCCTTTTTCCAAAAAATCAAGTAAAGGATAGTCCTTCCAGTCCTTAACCGCATTTGTCTGGATATTGCTTGTCGGGCACATTTCAATAACCGTTCCTTTTTCCAAACAAAACTCCTGCGCTGCTTCATCTTTTTGAATGGCTATCCCGTGGCCAATACGTTTTGCTCCTAAGCGTATCGCTTGAACAACATTATGAGCACAACCGCATTCACCGGCATGAAGAGTAATTTGTAGTCCTTTTTCTTGCGCATAAGTCGTCAAGGGTTCAATGTGATCATTTGCAAAATCAGGTTCTGGACCTGCCATATCGAAACCAACCATTAAATCTTCTTTCGTCTTCATTACTTCGGACAACATCATAAGATTATCTTCGTTAGAATGCTGGCGCATGCCGCATATTAATAGATTTACTATAATATCATACTGTTTCATGGCACGACGAATCCCTTCACTGACTGCTGCAATAACTTCTGGTACGGTTAAATCTGCTTCTATGTGCAAGAGTGGAGCAAAACGCAACTCCATGTAGCGAACATTTTCTAAAGCTGCAGCTTTCGCAGTCGCATAAGCTGATTCTTCCAACTGCTCATAGGTCTGCATAAGCTTATGAATAATGTCAAAGCCCTTTAAATAATCAACCAAGTCAGTGCATTTTGCTGGTGCAATAACTTGATCAAGTAAAGCCATATTAAATTGCTGTTTTTCTGCTAATTTTTTTAATGTTTCCATGGGCACAGAACCGTCTAAATGACAGTGTAGTTCCACTTTAGGTAGTTGTTGAACGATCTTTTTCTGCAAGTTACTAACGCCCCTTCTAAAATTATTCTATATTTCATTCGTTATCCCGACTACGATAAATTTCTTCCTATCTCTTAAACTTTGGCACCAGAATATGTCGTTGCATAGATAAAATAAACGTATTCTAGTCTTATCCTTTATTCGCTAAAAATTTTCACTATCTGTTGCATTCTTTTCAGCCGTTACGAGTTGTTATGTAGATAGTAAAAATACTTCGCTCTTGTTCATTTCTCACGATGAGCGGTTCGTATTCTATTTTATAATGAATTTAATACTTAAAAATAAATAGCAAGAGTCATTAAATTCCCTGAGTTTGATAAAGAATAAATGAAGAATTTAATAGTTATAAATATAGCAGAAGTCTTTGTATTTCACAATCTAAAGTATGACTTCTTTAATAATTTTGTCTGTACTATTCGTTTCTTCTTTGGTAGTTGAGACGTGTATTGACTTCGATAGAAGATATGACTATTTCAACGATAGTCAAAAAAAGCTATCGCGTGTCAGCTTTTTTTACTTATGACAAGGTCCTTCGTTGTTTACTTAAATGAGGTTGGTGTTGCTTATTTCTGAAATTAGTTATCCTGACTATAAAACAACACATCAGAGTTTCTGACCCGCTTTTAAAGATTTTTAAGAATACTCTAGAAATCATCACGAGCTTTACGTAACTCTTTAAAGTCTTTCATTTTCTCTGCTTGAAGGAATAGATTGATTTCTTTCTCCCTACCAATCGTTGTAGGTAAAGATGGTTGTCCTTTTACCCGCAAATCATTAACTTCGTCTAAGGCTTCAGAAATTAATATGTTAGACGGCTGTATAGAATGTGCAAAGCGTAAATTGGTCTGCGTATATTCATGAGCTGCATATACTTGTACTCCGTCGTCTAATTGGTTGAATTTCTGTAAGGCATCATATTGAGCTTGATAATCTTTTGTAAAAACTCGGCCGCAACCTGCTGAAAACAAAGCATCCCCGCAAAAGAGCGCCTCTTTTGTTAAGAAGCTAATATGTCCATAGGTATGTCCAGCTGTTTTTAATACCTGGAAATTTTTACCTAATAAATGAAAAGAGTCCCCTTCCTCTACGATATGATCAGCTAATGGCTCCGTTTCTTTCGGCCCATAAATTGAAATATCTGGATAAGTTTCTAAAATCTGTTGGACCCCACCGATATGATCATCGTGATTATGAGTTAACAAAATTGAGTTTAAGTGTAGTTGCTTTCCCTCTAGGTAATCCATCACATGTTCGGCTTCTCCTGGATCAACTACCACTGCCTCTATACCTTCTTCAATAATCCAAATATAATTATCAGAAAAGGCTTTTATTAGGTGAATATTCATAAATCTTACCCCCTTATTTGAATGTTTGATAGTATGCCAAATACATTTTTGAGAATTTTCATAATATTTTAAAGTGCGTACTAAATCCACTTGTTCTATTCCTTTCATAAGTCATTAGAACTCATTTTTTCAAAATATATTTTCCTAAAGTAAGTTACTTTTCTGTATGACCTCTTACACAATTTAATAATTTCTCGTCTATGCAACTTTTTTTTTGTTTATTTTCTAGTTCTCTAAAGTTCATTCTAACAAACAGCTTTTGATATTGCGAAAAAATAGCCTAGCCGTGAGAAAAAAATTATTAGCAAATCCATAGCATCAATAGGAATTTAAGCATCAAATGCTTTTTTAAGAGTTCCTATTTGTTTACATCAATGAAACTCTGTAGAATCGTAAATGAAAAGAGTGGGAAAAACTTCCCACTTCTTAAATTTATTCTTAAACAAACGCCAGTCGTTCAGTATCGTCTACCAACTGATAAGCACAGGTAAGTAACTTAGACTTAATCTTTTGGTAGATTAGTTAATCATGAGAAGCTTTTTCTGGTATCATATTCTTATTAAGATGTTATGGAGGTAAATAAACAATGCTGAAATTTGAACATAAATTACGTGGAAATGTAGCGCTAGGTATAAATCCGATTGGGTGTAAACAAGAAGTAATGAATGAGATTGACTACGTGAAAAAGAAAGGGCCTTATCAAGGACCGAAAAAGGTATTAATCATTGGTGCGTCATCAAGCTACGGTTTAGCCACTCGAATTAGCCTGGCTTTCGGTACGGGAGCAGATACAATTGGCGTTTCTTTTGAAAAGGGTCCTAAGAGCGAAAAGAATTTAGGTACAGCTGGCTGGTACAATAACATCGCTTTTAGAGAAGCAGCTGAAAAAGAAAGCTTAATTGCTAAAAACTTTGTCCAAGATGCCTTTAGTCATGAAAGCAAGCAAGAGGTCATCGATTATATAAAGAATGACTTTGGTGGCAAAATAGATTTAGTTGTTTATAGCCTGGCAAGCGGTGTAAGAAAGGATCCTGATACTGGAGAGGTCTATCATTCTTCCATTAAAGCTATTGGAGAACCCGTTATTGGTCCGACTATTGATATGCAAGAACAACTTTACTATACTGAAACACTGGATTACGCAACGGATCAAGAAATTGCCGATACAGTAAAAGTAATGGGTGGAGAAGATTGGCAACTATGGATGGAAGCATTAAAAGAAGCAGACGTGTTGGCTGATGGAGTATTAACAACAAATTATTCTTATTTAGGAACCGAGCTTAACCACTCCTATTATGGTGAAGCTACCCTTGGCTGCGCTAAGGCAGATTGTGATGAAAAGGCAACTACTATCAATACGTTACTATCTGATATAAACGGTAAAGCTCAGATTGTGGTAGCTACTGCTGTTACGACTAAAGCAAGTGCAGTTATTCCTTTCTTCCCTGTTTATTGTATTGCACTTTACAAAGTAATGGCTGATCAGGGTACCCACGAAACACCTATCATGCACCAAGATCGAATTTATCGAGAAATGATTTATGGTGGCAAACCCGAGTACGATGAATTTGACCGACTTAGACCTGATAACTGGGAAATTGATAAAGATATTCAAGCTAAAACAAAGGCGTTAGTTCAAAAAATAAATGCAGAAAACTTTAAATCTGATATAACAGCTTACGACATGCTTTTTAAAGAGTTCTCAATTTTAAGTGGCTTCTTAGTTGAAAACTATGTAGAGCGAGACGTCACTTTAGAAGAATTAAAAGCATTAAAATATTAATTTTTTAGTATCTAATTCGTTTATAACGCAGTTTATCAAAAAACGGTATTTATCAAGAGCTTATAACTTCTTGATAAATACCGTTTTTTTAAATTACCTATTAATTAGTACGAGAGCAATGACAGTCAAAATGATGGCTACTTGGTTTTTCCTGGTAATTTTTTCTTTGAATAGTAAATATCCGCCTATATTAATCAGTACAATACTCCCAGCACTGTAAATTGGGAATACGACAGAAGTTTTTAAAGTCGCTAATGCAAGAATTAAAAAATAAGAAGAGAACAAGTTAGGTATCCCTACCGCAAAGCCTGTTAGTATATCTTTTTTTGTTATTTCTCCTTTTTTTCTAAACGCATAGAAAATACTAATTAAGAATGCTACAAAAAATAGGGCAAAGAGAAAGATATCTTTGTATTCATTTAAGGCATATTTTTGGTAAATCTTACTTGAAAACTCTGCCATACCTCCAAAAATAAATAACAACATAATGGTGGGTTTAATATCAAATTTTTCGAGAGACTTCTGTGATAGATTAACAATTAAGATAGAAACTAAGGATAGTAAGATTCCTATCCATTGAATGGTAGAAGGAAACTCTTTCCATATCAAGATTGAAAAAATCATTGGAATCAATATGCCAAGTTTAGCAATCGTACCTGAAATGCCTACCCCATTTTCCTTTATACTTTTTTGGTAGTAGACAAATGAAAGAAAAAAGAACGATCCGAATAATCCTCCAACGATTAATCCCCATATTATACTAGAATAGGGAGATAAAATATGCTCATTATTGCTGGATAGTAGTGAAAAATCCTTTGCAAAAGATACCTCACGAGTAATACCAGTTAATAATCCTCTAGAAAAAATCATAAACAGACTAATGGCGAATGCGATAAAGTAGTTGGCACTTGTTATGACATATCTGTTTGCATTTGATTTTTCTGTATATTTAAAAATAAGAGCAATAGACGCACTACATACAATGGCTAATATTAAATAAAACATAACGGTTCCTCTTTAAATTGCGGCATATTTTTGTTGGGTTTAGGCTTCTATACACCACTGATACAGATGAATAAAGTAAGATTCTTTAAAAAGAGAATCGTATGGTAACAATTAAAGTCCATTTTTTCAACTGATCTTTAATTGATCTTCCGTGAAGAAGCGTTTTTAATTTTGAAAGATGGCTCTCTGAATACGGCATAACGAACAGTAAGCCTACTGTTTTAGAAATAGGATACCCATAATAAATGGTTATTGTAGCGGTATACGAATTAAAGTAATAGCCTATTTCTATTCTAACGGTCGCGCGATTAAAATAGACAGATAAACAAGTTCAGTACGGTCGATGCAGAAAATAAGAGCCGAATAAACTATCAATGGACCAACTCTTCAGAAATTACCTTGTTAGAAATCTGTATAGCTTTGTACCTCATCGTCTAAGAGTTTAAACTGATGTAGAGACCCACTAACTACCCTTATTTCTATTCCTTCTTCAATGATCTAAACGTCATTGCTAGAAGAGGTCATGATTGGATAGACATTCATCACCAATCCTCCTTATTTTAATTCTCACTGTAAATAAATAACTCGTTTTCAAGTAAATCAATCATTTCTCTCAAATCTTTAACTAAAATGACCATCGTTTGATCAGGTCTAGCAGGAGCAAAAACCAGCTTTTCTTGTTTAAATAACTCCTCATCTACTATTATCGGAATAGTATTTTCATATCCTAAAGGTGTTACGGCACCTGCTCTTTGACTGGTGACCGATTCCATTTCATCTTCTTTCACAACGGCTACTTTTTCACCTACAACTTGCTTTAGTCGTTTAAAATTGGTGCGTTTCGTCGTGAAAGTTACGAATGAATAATATTTTCCAGATTTTCCTTTCAGAAATAATGCTTTAGTCTCTGTACCTGTAAATCCTTTTTCTTCTTTCATAATCACAGCAGCTTCATTCGTGTAAATAGGATCATGATGATACAATTCAAAATAAATGGAGTGTTTTCTTAAAAAATCTTCAAGATTTACTATCACCTTTGTTACTCCTCCTCATATATATCTGTTCATTTATTTAAAGACTGTCTGCTTATAATGCACCTTGAAATCTATTTCTATATTCTAAAACCTCATCTACTTATGGTCTGGTTCTGCGTAGTATCTTTAAATGAGGTTTTAGATTTACCAATGAGGAAAAAAACTTTAATACACTCTTTTCTTGAATTACTCCCCTAGCGGTTGATACTTCGCTGCCAGACCTCTTTGAACGCCTGGCCGTTCTGCAATCCGGTGAGACCATTCCAAGAAATGAGGGTATTCATCCAGATTTAAAAATTCATAAGATCCTTTATATAGTTTTCCTAAAGCTAAAAGGCCGTACCAAGACCATATGGCAATATCTGCGATGGTATAGGTATCGCCAGCTACATAAGGACGCTGTGCTAAGGTTTTATCAAGTAAATCTAATTGACGTTTCGTTTCCATCGTGAATCGATTAATCGGGTATTTCATAGGCTCTGGAGCATAAGCAAAAAAGTGACCAAACCCTCCACCGACATATGCACCTGCCCCTATTTGCCAGAATAACCAATTAAGAGTTTCGGTCCGACCATGAATATCAGTTGGAATCAGTTGGTCAAATTTCTCGGCTAGGTAAAGAAGAATGGAGCCTGACTCAAAAATTTCCATACGAGGACTTTGGCTTTGGTCAACAAGAGCTGGAATTTTAGAATTAGGATTAATCTCGACGAAATCCGAACCAAATTGGTCGCCTTCTCCAATATTAATAGTGTACAAGTCATAGTCTACGCTCTCTACACCTAATTCTTTTAGCTCTTCAAACATAATCGTAACTTTAATGCCATTCGGTGTTCCTAATGAATAAAGTTGGAACGGAGCCTCTCCGACTGGTAGTTTTTGTTCGAAACGACTGCCAGCTGTTGGACGATTGCCACCTTTTTTTGAATTCTCTTCTTCCCACTGCCACACTTTTGGTAATTCATATGCTGTCATCTTAACACTCCTCATAATATTTTTTAATACCTTCATCATACTATTCATGCACCAATATTCCAAAAATTCAGCTTATTCATTTACTTATGATACGGTTCATTCTTCATAATACGAAAACTACGATAAATTTGTTCAATTAATACTAACCGCATTAACTGATGAGGAAGAGTCATCTTGCCAAAGGAGATTTTTGTATTGCTACGCTTCATGACAGCATCACTTAAACCTAAAGAACCACCGATAACAAATACTAAATTACTTTTTCCTTGAACACCTAATTGTTCCATTTCTTTAGAAAATTTTTCTGAGGTCCGTTGATCACCTTCAATAGCTAAAGCAAATACATACGCTTGATCAGAAATTTTAGCTAAAATCCGTTCTCCTTCTTTTTCTTTCACTTGGATCATCTCTGCTTCACTTAATTTTTCTGGAGCTTTTTCATCTGGTACTTCTATTAGTTCCATTTTACAATAAGCACCAAGTCTTTTAACGTATTCAGCAATACCCATTTTTAAATACTTCTCTTTTAATTTACCCACAGTTATAATTTTGATATTCACAGTTATCCACCTTCACAAATTAGTTATCCACATTAGTTATCCACATGTTCACAACTCGACCACTTCATATGGTAGGCGAATATTCGTTCTCTACCACATATATAGGTGACTCCTCGCAATAAGCACACTTATGGTTCTGTTTATCCACAGGAAAAAAAGCTTTCAAAACAGGTAACTTAAACCCTCCATAAACAGCGTCATCTAGAGCTTCCTCTATATGTTCTTTACATGACATTATTCTATCCATCCACAGCACCCCTTTTATTTTGTGGATAACTTTAGAATCCACAACTTCTTTCTTTCCTTATTTTACAGCACTTATACACAATGTCCAAAACTTTTTATTCTTTGTTATCCACAAAATAACGTTAAATGTAACCAAATCTCATTTTTTTCAATAAATAAAGCTCATTGCCTAGTTAGGCAATGAGCTTTATTTCAGAATAATTTTCAAGAAATTGTTTCAGAAATTGTCATCGTTACAGTCGTTTTTTCAAGTTTTCCATCACGATAATATTCTATTTCTACTTCTTTACCCAATTCTGATTTATAAATTCCTTTACGTAAGGAAATCGTATTTTTAACTTCTTCGCCATTAAATTTTACAATAACGTCATATTTTTGAAGTCCGCCTTTTTCTGCAGCTGAACCATCTTGGACTTGACCTACAACAACTCCTGCTGTTATATCTTTAGGCAACTTCAGAACACTTTCTTGTTGTTGTTCTGAGATTTGAGAGATATCTAATAGACTTATACCTAAAACTGGACGAACAACTTTTCCTTCCGTCTCTAGCTGATTAATAATATCGACAACATCGTTACTTGGAATAGCAAAACCTAATCCTTCAACTGTATCTGCGGAAATTTTCATTGAGTTAATTCCAATAACTTGTCCTGCGATATTAACTAAAGCTCCACCTGAGTTACCAGGATTGATAGCAGCATCCGTTTGTATGACTGTCATCTCCCAGTCCACCACATTATCACCATTTATATCTGTATCGACTGTTCTATTTTTGGCCGAAACAATACCTTGGGTTACAGAAGAAGCAAAGTTTGTTCCTAGAGGAGAACCGATTGCGATTGCTGGTTCACCTACTGCTAAACTGTCAGAATTTCCAAATGTTGCTGCTTGCTTTACGTTCTCGGCAGGAATAGATAGTACAGCTAAGTCTGTCCACACATCTTTTCCAATCACTTCTGCTTTAACTTTAGTGCCTTCTTTTAATAAAATTTCTATCGCATCAGAGTTCTCAATAACATGATTATTCGTTACGATATAAGCAGTATCGCCATCTATTTTATAGATAACTCCACTTCCTTCTCCTATCGTTTGTAGATTAGACTCTTTTGAAGAGTCGGGTGTTTCTGAACCAAATACTCCACCAAATCCTTCTAAATCTTGTTCCTTCATATTTATTACTGAAACGACTGAATCTTCAACTTTTTTTACTGCATCTGTCACTTTTGAAGTAACATTGACCGTTACATCTGTTGTTGTTACTTTTCCATTACCGTCTACTACTCCAGATTCTTGTGTAGAGGAGTTTCCTGTATCTAGTTCTTCAGTAGCATAGAGATAGCCACCACCTAGTACAGCAACAATCAAACCTCCAATTAACCCTCCTAAAATAGCAGATTTAAATGATTTATTTTTTTTAGGGCTTACATCTTTGATATCATTAGTTTTTTGTTTCATTTTACTCACCTCTTGTACTTATTTATACGCTAATTTTATCGTTATTTTTTGAATTTTTCATGAACAATCTTAGACTTAAATGAGTAATTTAACCTTAAAAAACTTATATTCGTTAAGATTACATACTTTTATTTTACCTTTATTCTTTTTATATGACCACTAAAGTAGCTTCAACTTTTTTAAAAAAAAATTTCAAACCCAACATTAGAATTCATTTGGGTTTGAAAAATTTTTTATTTTTTTAAATTTTTATTTAGACAATAAATAAAGAAGTTGGTTCACTAGGATCAGTATCATATACAGAAAAAGCTCCTCCAACATCTAATTCCTTTTCTTTTAAAATACTTTCAGCTGTCATATGAGCTAATTCTTTGATATTATTGTCTTTGCTTAAGTGCCCCAAGTAAATACGTTTTGTTCTATCCCCAATCATTTCAGCTAAAGCTAATGCTCCGTCTTCGTTAGATAAATGTCCTTTATCTCCTAGAATACGCTGCTTTAGATGCCAAGGATAAGCTCCCATCCGTAACATTTGTAAATCATGGTTGCTCTCAAATAAATAAGCATCTGCATCAGATAAGATACCACGCATCCGGTCGCTAACATAGCCTGTATCTGTTAACATAACAAAACGCTTATCATTCTTATGGAAACTATAAAATTGTGGTGCAATTGCATCATGTGAAACACCAAAACTCTCAATATCAATATCGCCAATAGTAAGTGTTTTACCCATTTCAAAAACAAATTTTTGTTCAGTTTTTATTGCTCCAATAATTGGTGACATAGCTTCCCATGTTTTTTCATTTGCATAGACATCTAAATGATATTTTCGTGCCAGAACCCCTACTCCATGGACGTGATCACGGTGTTCATGGGTTACTAAAATACCATCTAAATCTGCAGCATCTCGATCTATTTTTTTTAATAATTCTATAATTTTTTTACCACTCAAACCACTATCAACTAATAATTTTTTTTTCTCAGATTCAATATAGGTCACATTTCCAGAACTTCCGCTTGCTAGAATACTTACCTTTAATCCTTGATTTTGGTTATTCAACATCTTAATAAATCCTCCTCAATCATCTCCTCTAGTTTATATCAAACTAGCTGAAATATCTACAGGTCTGTCTTTTTTACGCCCGTTTTCAAACAAAAAAAGGTCAATGAAATTAGACTAACTTCATTGACCTTTTTCATTATTCTTTTAAAGAAGATTCGTTATTTGAATTTAGACTGGCTGAGTCAGCTTCAATAGATGATTTAAGTTTGCTTTTTGTAGCAGACTGAGGTTGCTCAAGTGTTGGAACTTTTAAAATAGTCCCATTAATCGCATCTACACGTTTAGTTTGTGTGTCCGTACTAGATTCTATCTCTATAAACCAAGCTGGCGCGTACATGCTTAATTCTTCCAAATTCAACGTTCGATAGTAACTTAACACTGGTTTTTTAACAATTGAATCAGTAGCTATTTCGTTATTTTGATACAGAATATCCACGGCGTTTTTATCGGTTATCACTTCTCGACTTTCTCCTTGAACGGTTACTGGTCCAGCGTAACTTTGTTCATAAGAAATAACTTTTTTAGAATTGTCTAAGTGAAATATAATTTCTGATGTTCCATCTGCAATAGGAATGTTATTTGCAATTTGTGTGAATACGACTTGTTGACTATTTTTTATATAACGGAAAAACTGGTACTGTTTGCCAAATAAAACTTGATTACTTTTGACGAAGAGAGCCAATTTCTCAATATCTTTAGCTGTAAATTCTTTCTCTTGTGTTAATGCAATTGGGGAAGATAAAATACTAGTGAAAACAGAACCATCTTTTTCAATCATACCTGTTTGATTGCTCAAAGAATCATAATTTTTTAATAGCAATTCATTTGCCTCAGCTTGAACATAAGGAATTTTATTTTTTTCATTTTGAAAAGTAGGCAGTTCGATATTTGATTTGTCCATTTCTTCTGTAAAATTCACTTCAGAGTTAGAAGTATTTGATGAAAAGTCATTGTAACTCTTATCGAAATAAGTTGTTAAAAGAAAAATATTGAGTGCGAGGAAGGTGATGACAAAAATGATTTCAATTCGTTTAAAGTCCATTGTCTAATCGCCTCCGTTCTCATCAAGATCTTGAACATTTACCCAATCGCCCTCAGTATAAATATACCAATTTGGCTCTAAGTTAATAACACGATCAGATTCTAGATTGTTCGTCCATGTATAGCCAATCTTGATATCACCAATTTTTTCAAGTGTATAATTTTTTTCAGCTAACTCCTTCAAAAGATCCTCGCCACTCGATAAACTTTTTTGATTTTCTTCATCAGATATCGGTGTTTGAGCGACAACCATAGGGACTTGCAACCTAGACATACCATCTTCTACTACAGTAAGGTAAGTTGCTCCATAACCTACTGGACTAAAAACAGGAAACCCTTCAATATAACGTCGGTAAGTGACTTCATTTTTTTGTTTGCTGTAATCAAAAAAATGTATTTCATCCGACCAATTTTCATAAAGCATTAAATCTTGGAATGAAAGCATTAAAGTCTTTGTCAACGGCATTGCATCTGAAGAAGAACGATTGCGATAGTAGTTTAAAATATTCGTTCCTTCATTTATTCTCATCTCGCTAATATAGTCAAGATACTGAACCGATTGCTCGCTTCGTTTTTCGCGTACTTCCGAAGTATCATCAAATAAACGTTCAATAAATAAATTATTCGGTTGCTTCTCAACCATATAGGTTAAACGAGGTAACTTTAGTTCATTAATCGGCAGATAAATATACTTATTTCCAATTTCTTTTATTTCCACAAAACGGTAAGGAGTGTCTTCTCTATGAACAATTGCCAATAATTTTTCCTGGTTTATTTCTTCTATTTTACTTGTATAGAGTAATTTTTCAGCTGTATTATAAAAAGATAGTTCACTCGGATTCGTTTCAGATAAATAGATGCGGTCAAACGTTTTTTCTTGATATTCTCCCGGCAAATTAGCAAATAAGTTACTTATTACACCAAAAGGAATACTCTTAAAATAAAGCCATTCAATTTTATCATCCGTTTGATTTAGTTCTGTCTGGTAATCCTCACTAGAAAAACGAATAGGATCTTCCAACCTATCTAATTTAACTTCACTAAACACTTTATTCGAAGAAGTTAGGACCGCTTTTTTCATTGTCATCCTAGCCTTCCCAGAATTATGCAAAACAATTTGGGAAGGTCCAAATACGCGAGAAATTTCTCGTTTTATCGTTACAGAAGATAGTTTTTTCTGTTCATTTTCAGATTGATTGTCATACTGATTCGGTCCGGTCCAAATAGCCCACATCAAAATAAGGCTGAGAAGGATTAGAACAATTAACAATGGTCGAATTAATTTAGTCCACTTCATCCCAATCATCCTCCTCATAAGGAATATAAGGCAACAAGATATAAAATGTTGTGCCTTCTCCCTCAATACTATTAACCCAAATTTTACCATTGTGTTTTTCGATTGCTTCTTTTGAGATAGCTAGTCCTAAACCAGTTCCGCCCATTGAACGTGCTCGGGCTTTATCCACCCGATAAAAACGATCAAAAATGTGTGGCAAATCTTTTTTAGGAATGCCCAGCCCTTTATCAGTAATACTAATCACTACGTTATCATGTGTTTCTTTTAAGCTACATTTAATGACGCTACCCTCAGGTGAATATTTAAGAGCATTGTTCATAACGTTATCAAAAACTTGTATCATTTTATCCGTGTCTAATTCCATCCAAATTTGACGATTTGTTATTTCTCGTTTAATCGTATATTTCTTATCAAATTGATCCCCAGTTTGAATCATCATGTCAAATCTATCTAGCACATGACTAAACAGTCGATTGATATTAACATATTCTAAATCTAATGTATTATCGCCAGCATCCATTCTAGATAAATTGAGTAAATCTGAAACCATCCGAATCATTCGATCCGTTTCTTCTTGTGTTACTTGTAAAAATTTTGGAGCAATAGCTGGGTCTTGCCATGCGCCATCAATTAAAGCTTCTAAATAGCTTCGCATACTAGTCAATGGCGTGCGTAGTTCGTGCGAAACATTCGAAACAAAATCTCTACGTTCTCGTTCAATTTTTTCTTGTTCTGTAATATCATGTAGCACACAAACGATTCCACTGATAAAACCAGTTTCTCTTTGTATTAAAGAAAACCCACCCTGTAATATCAACGGAGTATCAGGAGTTGAAAAATCAAAAGATAATTCTTGATCATTTTTCAATAGATTACGTAAAGTAAACTCATCTTCTTTTTTCAAAATCTTCAAAATAGATTGACCAACCGCTTCCTCTTGCGATGTATTTAACATCTCAAGTGCCATTTCATTGATAATAATAATTTTCCCTCTTCGGTCTGTAGCAATTACCCCATCTGTCATATGTGTCAGGACGCTATTCAACCTTCTCCGTTCAGCCTCTGTTGACTCTTGTGCATCTTCAACTTTAATAGAAAGATTATTAATTGCTGATGAGAGCTGGCCTAATTCATCTTCTCCATAAATTTTTACTTGTCCTGAATAGTTTCCACCTGTCATTTGAACAGTCTGATTGGTCATTTCGGTAATAGGTTTAGTAATCGCTCTTGAAATAAATAACGCTAAGATGACTGTTAATCCCATCGAAATTAAGGAAGCATTTAAAAAAATTAACGTAATCTCTTCAATTTGTTGATAAACACTTTCAATATTGGTTTTCAAAGAAATAACACCTAATACCTTATTTGATCCATCATTGGCAATAATTGGAGAAACCAACTTCCAGATTCGGTCGTTGGTTACTTGATCTTTATATTGGTTTGTTATTTTACTACTCAATAACAGTGCTTGATGAACATCACGATCATTAGAATTTTCACCAACAATCGATTGATTTGTACTATCACTTGTTCCTATAATATGATGTTCAGGATTAATAACTTGAGCTTCTAATACACCATTTCCAGAAAAATCTGTTAAGAGTCTACTAATTTCTTCATTCAAGTTGAGATTCCCATCATCTTTTAGAAGGGGTTGAAGAGTATTATCTAAAAACCCTACTTGGAGACGTCTCTCTTCTTGAAAATTATCAATTAACTTCGTTTCTAGTTGCCTAACAAAATAAGCACCAATTAATTCCAATGCAACCAACAATAAAACAATAAAAACAAATACAATTTTAAAGTCGATCGATTGGAAAAATCCGATTTTCTTTTTCATGAGATCCTACTCCTGTTCGGGATTTCTTAAATAATACCCAACCCCACGCCTAGTGACTAGCCAAGTTGGATGACTTGGGCTATCTTCAATTTTTTCTCTTAGTCTTCTTACCGTTACATCAACAGTCCGGACATCACCAAAATAGTCATATCCCCAAACCGTTTGTAATAAATGTTCTCTTGTCATCACCTGACCTAGGTGTTTAGCTAAATAATGCAACAATTCAAATTCTCGATGAGTTAGTTCAATTGTTTCTCCTCTTTTTGAAACAATATATGCATCTGGGTGTACTGTTAGCGCTCCGACTTCAATATCGTTTGTTTCTTCCTCTTCAACAACGACAGCTTTTGCATTACTGTGTCGTCTCAAATTTGCCTTCACACGCGCAACTAGCTCACGATTTGAAAATGGTTTCGTAACATAATCATCTGCACCCAATTCCAATCCAAGAACTTTATCAATTTCTGAGTCTTTTGCTGTTACCATAATGATAGGCATATCATGAGTTTTTCTTATTTCACGGCAAACTTCTAGACCGTCAATTTTAGGCAACATCAAATCTAAGATAATTAAGTCTGGCCCAACTTCTTTGACTTGTTCTAATGCTTCTTCACCATCATAAGCTGTAAAGACTTCATAGCCTTCTTTTTGTAAATTAAATTTTACAATATCTGAGATTGGCTTTTCATCGTCAACTACTAAAATTTTCTTCATTATAAACCCTCCTTGGAGTTTTGATCTTTCAGATAAGAGGATAAGATAAATCTACTCTGTTCTTCATTATACCTAACACGTTAGAGAAGTGCAAAACAAAGCAGTATCCGCTTTCTTTCCTAATACAAATAAAAATAGTTAATAAAAAAGACCTTCAAAATTTATCTGTCAGTTTTTTTTAAAACTGTTAACGCAATTGTTTTGCCGGCTATTGCATGTGCTTCTTGATTTAATTCATAATGATACAAGTCACTGCAGCCATTGATGATCACTACTGATATCGTCAGCTTTCTATCTTGTTCGATTAAGTAATCAAAATCTACAGTGGCTAAAGGCTCCCCACGTTTAATTAGCATACCAACTTTTAAAGAGCTTTTAAATCCTTTGGCTCCTAAGGTCACTGTATCCAAACCAATGTGAACCAATACTTCAATACCTTTATCCGTAATAATACCGTATGCGTGTAAAGCGTCTGCAACTTGAAACAATCTTCCGCTCACAGGTGCAAGTACACTATCTGATGTCGGCTCTACTGCAAA
This sequence comes from Carnobacterium funditum DSM 5970, assembly GCF_000744185.1. Lineage (NCBI taxonomy): Bacteria > Bacillati > Bacillota > Bacilli > Lactobacillales > Carnobacteriaceae > Carnobacterium > Carnobacterium funditum. Next base: position 1,556,982 of record NZ_JQLL01000001.1, read on the forward strand.
ACCATCACCCATCATTTTCTCTGAGAACACCGGGTCTTTTACATCTTCAATTGAAATAATTTCACCATCTGTTACAGCGTACAATTCCATCTTTATAATCTCTTCTGCATTATTTCCTTGTTCTGATTTTTTTGATAACATACTCACTTTAATCATCCCCCAATGACTTAGCATCTTTTTATTTCAATAGATTTTTTATTTGTCATTCGTGTACCCTTTATTGTAACGGATAAAAAGCTATTTGACTATATGTTCAAATAAATCCGTTCATTTTAAACTCTGCTCTAACTCTGCTCTATTGATAAAAAAAATAGGTTAGGCTCTCGAATCCGATTACATATTATTTGGATATTCAAGTATTTAATGGTAATCTAAAGACATAAATTATCTTAAAGGATGGAAAGGAGCGCGAAAAATAGATGTCTGGTGGACTTATAGCCCTAATCATCGCTATTTTAGCTTTAATCGTCTTAATCATATTTGGCTTGATTATCTTTAAAAAAGTTTCTCATTTGATGAGAGAAATTGACAAAACAACTATTGTTGCTCAAGATAAAATAGATTTTTTTACTAAAGATACAGATGCTATTAGATCTAAAATAGATTTAATAACACAAAGAGTAAATGGAATGTCTCTAGAAATAAATGAAAAAATGAAGAAACTTGATTATTTTTCTGAGATGACAGCCGATTTTCAAAATGCTTTAGATGAATTAAAAAAATCTGGTAAAAATTTATTCTCACAGTTTTTTAGTTTTTCAGCTAAAAAATCCAATCAAAGCATACCTTCTATTACTATTTTAAAAAGAACGGCTGAAAAGGTATTAAAAAAACAAAAGATGGCTTAATTCTATTTTTTATTCCAATCTATTTTAATTAAAGGAGATTATAACTATGTCAAAAAATAATTTTATGGGTACCTTATTTGTCGGAGCAGCAGCAGCTTTTACAGCTTTACTATTTGCTCCAAAATCTGGTCGAGAATTACGTAGTGATTTAAAAGAAGAAGCACTATCTATGAAGAAACAAGCAATGGAAAAAGTAAATGAGCTAGCCGATGAAGTAAAAGTAGCTTACCAAGAGGTTGAAGAAGAAATTAATTACGATAACCAAGACTTAGCTGAAACCATTGAAAGTATTGAAGACGATTTGAATGCAAAGGCTACTTTTTCAGATGACTCGAATATTAAACTAGACCCAATGAATATTCCAAATGAAACGGATCATATGAATCCAGAGTATCCACCATTGGAAGATTTAGATTCTCAAAATGATTTGGAAATCAATGATCGTCGTGAAAAAATTTAATCGTTATTATTTAAAAAGGTCTTCTGCAATTTTAGCAGAAGGCCTTTTCTATTTTCTTTATTTTTTTATATTAAACGCCTTGCTTTATCCATACAGATATTGAACCAGCTTTAACTAAAAAGCGTCCCCACCCATTCTCATCAATCGTCACTAATTCTTGACTATTTTTCAGATAATCCGTAAATTGCTCTCCAGATTGCTCCTTACCCATATACATATCTTTATACCCTTTTTCTGCATTAGACAGTACAACTGCACATCCATCTGGGTAATCTTCATTACCGAATCGAGTCCAACCAATACAATTAGAATGGTCCAGATAATCGACTTGCTCTCCATAGGCATAGTTAGATCGAATATGAAGGAGCAAATCAATTATCTCTCTTTGGGGTTCTATTGGGTTGTCTCCTTGAATACCATAATAGTCACCATAGAAGAGGCAAGGATAACCTTTTTCTCGTAATAAAATTGAGCCATAAGCCATCGGTTTAAACCAAGGTTCAACAAATGATTCTAATGATTGACCGGGTTGGGAATCATGATTATCAACGAACGTAACCGAATGAGAATCATTTTTTTGCATTAGCGTTTCATCAAATAGTTGGCGTAAATCATACTTGTCTCCTGTTTTTGATGCTTGTTCAAAATTTGTATGCAAACTTACATCAACTAAATCGAACTCAAATTCTCCTTCTTTTAAATATTCTTCCATCTCGCCGTAAGTATTCCCCCAATATTCCCCAACTATGAAAAATTGTTTCCCGAATTTATCACGCATTTTTTTGATTAAGTCAAATATAAAATCTTCATTGATGTGTTTAATTGCATCTAATCTAAAACCATCGACTCCAGTCTCTTTAATAAACCATTCTGCCCAATTTTTTGTTTCTTCAATTACATCTGGATGATTATAATCGATATCCGCATACATCAAATAATCGTAGTTTCCATTTTCATCATTTACCTTATCATCATCTGCCCATCCCTTATCTTTTCCTTCAATACGATAGATAGCTTTCTTACCATTAGCTTGGTTGAAATCAATTCCTGTAAAGTGTTCCCATGACCATTTAAATTCTGAGTAGTTGTTTTGTCTGCCAGGATAGGTAAATTTAGTCCACCCTTCAATTTCATAAGCCTCACTAACTGGTTTATTGCGATCATCAGGATCTACTTCAATAGCCAAAAATTTTTCTGTTTCATCTGCTCCAGCTTTATGATTCAATACAATATCTGCATAAACTTGAATATTGTATTTGTGCAACTCATCTATAGCTAACTGTAATTCTTCTTTTGTTCCATATTTAGTTCGAATAACACCTTTTTGTTTAAATTCTCCGAGGTCATACAGATCATAAATACCATAGCCAACATCTGTTGTACCTGTAGCTTTAAAACAAGGTGGAATCCAGACACTTGTTACTCCGATTTCACTCAAATGCTTTGCATCTTCTTTCAAAAGTTGCCAATGTTTGCCATCATCGGCTATAAACCATTCAAAGTATTGCATCATAACACCATTTTTCATTGTTTTTATCTCCTTACTTTTTTCTTTTTCCTTATGCTAAATAATAAAGCTTAAAGAGAATTTTGGCAATTTTAAGCCGCATTAGACGATTTAAAAAAAGTGATTTACAGTAATAAAATAAAAAGGAAGGGGGATGGGGAAATGAAAATATTAGATAGCGTTGCCTCAGCTCCCTTAATCATTGGTGGTTTAAATTGGTTATTTAGTTAATCTTTTTGAATTCGATCTTGTAGCAACTATTCTTGATGGAGAAACAGCTCTTCTTTCTAAAATAGTTTACGTTCTCGTCGGACTTTGTGCTCTTTATTCTTTGAAATGCTTCCCATTCATCTCACACTCTGGACGAAGAGAAAGATAAAATAGTTTAGTGTGCTATTAATTTAATTAGAGATAACCAAGCATTATTTGTAAAGTAGTTATCGGATTTTATTTTTGTATCACATTCTGGAAAAACATGCAGATAGGTAAGAAAAGGCTAGGACATACATATGTCCTAGCCTTTTCTTACTATCCGTTAAAGCAATGAATCGTTTGTTGTTGAATCATTGTGCAGTTCTTTTTTATCATCTATAATAATTAAAATTTTTCCATCTTCTAGCTCTTTTTTATAGTTTAAATCGTTAGCAACACCATCTGGTACGCCGTATTCTGCCAAAGGATTATCGGCAGGATGACCTTTTTTATAGTGATCAACAGTGAACATATCTTTGATTTTCTCCCAAATTGATTCACTATCCTGATTTTCTTTAGTCACATCTGCTGTCGAGATGTTGGCGGACTCTAAATCTTTTAGCTCTGTGTTTTTACCTTGAGCAGTTACAACAGTAATTTCATTTGCCATATATCCTTCTGCTTTAAGTTTATTGATTTCGTCGAGTGTTTCCTGCGCGTTAGTATAGACACCTTTTACCATCTTACTCACTATCACCACTCCTATTTCTATTCGTTTTTTCTCTACAACACATTAATGGTATCTCTTTTATAACAAGAACTCAATTAATATGCTTTTTAGTTTATTTTCTAATAGATTGGATGATTTACAAAAATTGTAACTCATCTAAAATAATATATTTAAAAAAATTTATTTATTGCCAAAAAAAATGCACTACACAAAGATTGCACTACACAAAGATTCTAGAATCTTTGTGTAGTGCATTTTTTATCATTCAATAGTGGGCTGTGGGGGGATTGAACCCTCGACCCGCTGATTAAGAGTCAGCTGCTCTACCAACTGAGCTAACAACCCTAGTGTCAAATTATTTTAAAATACAACAGTAGTTTAACATAAAAAACACTTTTTTTACAATAAATAATGAATCTCTTTCTATTAATTAGGAGTCTAAACTTTCTTTTTCTTAAAGTATTTTTGGTTTACTTACATTATTTAAGAAAACCCATTAGCCTGTGTTAAGAGCTAATGAGTTCTATAATTATGCTCTATAGGAAACTTTAGAGTTGTGACCAAATATCTTCTAAAACATTAGTTTGATCCCGATCTGGACCTACTGAAAAAGTTAAGATGGATACTCCAACTAATTCAGAGACACGTTGAATATAATTCTGTGCATGAACAGGCAATTCTTCTAATGTTTTACAATTAGTAATATCTTCACTCCAGCCTGGTAGTTCTTCATAAATTGGTTTACATTCTGCTAATTCTTTCAAACTTGCTGGATAATGCAGAATATGCTCCCCATTTCGTTCATAAGCCGTACATATTTTGATTGTCTCTAATCCGCTCAAAACATCAATTGAATTTAGTGAAAGATTAGTAATTCCTGAAACTCGTTTAGAATGGCGCATAACTACTATATCAAGCCATCCAATCCGACGTGGACGTCCTGTTGTCGTTCCATACTCTTTTCCAATATCGCGAATACGTTCACCTATTTCATCATGTAATTCAGTTGGAAAAGGGCCATCTCCAACACGAGAAGTATAAGCTTTACATACTCCTACCACTTTATCTATCTTAGAGGGACCCACACCGCTTCCTATGGTTACCCCCCCTGCAACAGGATTAGAAGATGTTACAAACGGATACGTTCCTTGATCGATATCCAGCATAACTCCTTGAGCACCTTCAAATAACACCCGTTTATTAGCATCCAATGCTTCATTTAAAATAACTGAAGTATCACATATATATTTTTTTATTTCTTGACCATATTGATAATATTCTTCAAAAATATCTGAAAATTCAATTGGTTTTGAATCGAATATTTTTGTAAATAATTGATTTTTTTCTTCTAAATTACTGCGCAAGCGTTCTTCAAAAATTTCTTTATCTAGTAAATCCGCAATTCTTATCCCCACCCTGGCAGCTTTATCCATATAAGCAGGTCCAATTCCTTTAATCGTCGTTCCAATTTTCTGCTCGCCTTTTGAATCTTCTTGTAATTGATCTAGTTGAATATGATAAGGTAATATAACATGTGCTCGGTCAGAAATACGTAGATTTTCTGTGCTTATACCGTTCTCATGTAAATAAGCGAGTTCTGTAATAAGAGCTTTAGGATTGATTACTACACCATTTCCAATGACACTTATTTTTTTAGAAGCAAATATACCGGATGGAATTAAATGTAGTTTGTATGTTTTTTCATTAAATTTAATTGTATGTCCCGCATTATCGCCTCCTTGATACCGTGCAATAATTTCTGCATTTTCACTCAAAAAATCTGTAATTTTACCTTTTCCTTCGTCGCCCCATTGCGTGCCAACTACTACTACTGAAGACATTAAAACACCTCACCGATTATTATTTTCTGAAATACTCAATCAGTTTATCAGTATTTTTTAAAAATTTCAATAAAAATACGAATAATCATTAAAAAAAGTATATGTATTACGCAAATATACGAATAATCATTTTTTTTATCAAAAAAAATAAAGTTAAAAACGAACAATGTCGTTTCTAACTTTTTTCTTATCTTTGAGGTATATCTTCTGGGAAATAGGATAATGATGAAAATTTATTGTATTCCTTAATAAACAAGAGCTTAACTGTGCCACGTGCACCACTTCTATTTTTCTCAATAATGACTTCTATGATGTTTTCTTGCCCAGCCATATCTTTTTCTTCGTCTTCATCGCCTTCTTCACGATCATAATAATCATCTCGATAAAGAAAAGCAACAATGTCAGCATCTTGCTCGATAGAACCCGACTCACGGATATCACTTAATACTGGACGTTTATCTTGTCGTTGTTCTACGCCACGTGATAACTGAGATAAGGCCATCACAGGTACGTCCAATTCTTTAGCTAATTTTTTTAATTGTCGCGAAATTTCAGAAACTTCTTGTTGGCGACTCTCTCTTCCAGTTCCTTCTATCAACTGTAAATAGTCAATTAATATTAGACCTAATTCGCCTTTTTCTTGTTTCAAACGGCGACATTTGGCTCTAATTTCAGCAACTCTAATTCCAGGTGTATCATCTATATAAATACTCGCTTTAGATAAACTACCCATAGCAACGATTAAATTTTGCCATTCTTCCTCAGAGAGATTCCCTGTACGCAAATTACTAGCATCAATACTACCTTCAGCACAAAGCATTCGATTTACTAGTGATTCTGCTCCCATTTCTAAACTAAATATAGCTACTGTTTTATCTGTCTTTGTTCCAATATTTTGAGCAATATTTAAAGCAAAGGCTGTTTTACCAACTGCAGGTCTAGCAGCTAAGATAATAAGCTCTTCTTTTTGAAGACCCGCTGTCATCTTATCCAAAGCTTTATATCCCGTCGGCAACCCTGTAATTTCTTCATCATTTTGATACAATTCATCAATTCGTGCAATCGAGGTGTTCAACACTTCTGAGATAGACAAAAAACCACTTCTACTACGTTTTTCAGAAACTTCTAGTATACTGCGCTCTGCTTCATCTAAAATTGATGCAAGCTCGTCTCCTTCGTCATATCCCTTTGTAACAATTCCTGTAGCCGTTCGAATCAAATTTCTTAAAATAGATTTCTGCTCAACAATCTTAGCATAGTGTTCCATATTAGCAGCAGTCGGAACAATCATCGCTAGTTCAGCTAGATAAGACATCCCACCAACATCTTCCAATTGATTTTTGGATTCCAACGCATTCGTTATGGTCACAATATCAATAGCTTCATTATTATTATTTAGATCCAACATTGTTTGAAAAATAAGTTGGTGTCCACGTCGGTAGAAATCTTTTGCTTCAATAAATTCTAATGCCCCTACAACCGTATCAGGGTCTAAGAAAACAGAGCCTAATACAGCTTGTTCAGCTTCGATACTCTGAGGTGGTAAGCGATCCTGAAAAGTTTCATTTGCCAATTTTTCTCTTCCTTTCAACAACACTACTTCATTTCAAATTTTTTTAATAGATTATTGTTCTCATTTTACCTTAGTATTAAAATAAATACAATCACAAAGTACGAACATTCGTTCTTTTTCGATTGCTACGTTAAAAAAATGTTTAATCAGAGAAATACCTGATTAAACATTTTTAGTATGATTTTTATTCAGCCAAAATATTTACTGTCATTGTAGCAATTACTTCAGGATGAACTTTGACATCTAGTTTCATTGAAGTAACGGTACGAATTGGTACGTTTAATTCAATTTTACGTTTATCTAATTTTATACCTAATTGTTTCTGAGTCGCTGCCGAAATTTGTTTGGTCGTGATTGAACCAAATAACCGACCATCTTCAGCTGCTTTGGATTTAATAACTATCGCATTTGATTCTTTTTCTAACAATTCTTTTATCTCTTGTGCTTCTTGTTTAATTTCTGCTTGTTGTTTTTCTTCAGCATGTATTTTACCTTTTAGTTCACTCAAACTACCTGTGGTTGCTTCTTTAGCTAAACCATTTTTGATTAAGAAGTTATGTGCATATCCATCAGCTACATTTTTAACTTCCCCTTTTTTTCCTTTACCTTTTACATCTTTTAATAAAATAACTTTCATTTTTATTCCTCCTCTTCTTGGTTGGCTACTACCATACCTAATTTTTCTTTTGCTTCTGTAACAGTACAATTTTCTATCTGGGTAGCTGCATTTGACAAGTGACCACCACCGCCCAGTTTTTCCATAATGATTTGAACATTGATTTCGCCTAAACTACGTGCGCTAATTCCTACTTTTCCATCCATTCGCTTTGTGATAACGAAAGCTGCATCAACATCTGTCATGCCCAACATGGTATCTGCTGTCTGTGCTGCTACTACTGTATCATAAATCTTATCCTCTTCGCCAACAGCGACAGCCATTTTTTCACTGATAAATTCGATTGTTTTAATCAACTGACTACGAAGTAAATAGGTATCTTTATCTTCTTTTAAGAAACGTTGGATTAACACAGCATCTGCTCCACAAGACCTGAGATAACTAGCTGCATCAAACGTACGTGAACCCGTTCGTAAAGAAAAACTTTTAGTGTCTACTATAATACCACCTAGCATAGCTGTTGCTTCAATCTTATTGATTGATTCTGCTTCACTTGGCTGATATTCAAATAATTCTGTTACCAATTCAGCAGTTGAAGAAGCATACGGCTCAATGTAAACTAAGACCGGTTTTTCTGGGAATTCTTCACTTCTTCGGTGATGATCGATGACCACAATATTATTAATTTGATTGACTAATTTAGGTTCTATCGACAATGATGGTCTATGATGATCTACCATAACAAGTAATGTATTCGAAGTGATCATTTCCTCTGCTGTTTCAGGCGTGATGATATATCGACTAATCGAGTTATCTTTTTCTACTTCCTCAACCAATTGATTGATATCTTTGCTAAGATTATTGGGATCTATAATAATCCATGCTTCTTTATTGTTCATTTCAGCAATTCTTCGAACACCTAGTGCTGATCCTATAGCATCCATATCAGGGTAACTATGCCCCATAATAAAAATCTGATCAGCTTGTTTCATTAATTCTTGCAATGCTTGACTGATTATCCTGGAACGAACGCGCGTTCTCTTTTCCATAGGGTTAGTTTTACCACCATAATAGCGAGGCTCACCACTCGATGATTTTACAACAACTTGATCTCCCCCTCTACCTAATGCTAAATCAAGATTAATCTGAGCTTGCTTAGCTAGTAGGCTTAAATCATCATTATCGTAAGCTAATCCAATACTAAGTGTCAATGGGAAATTTTGCTTAGACGTTCTTTCTCGAATACGATCAATAATAGCAAATTTATCCTCTTCTATTTTCTCTAAGGACAATTGATGCATCATGACAATAAAGCGATCTTCTGATACTCTTTTCAAATAAATATGATGTTCTTTAGCCCAGTTAGATAATTCTGTAGTAATAAAATTATTTAAATTAGAAATACTTCGATCGTTCATTCCTTGAACAATTTCATCATGATTATCTACAAAAATATTTCCAATTACTATTTTTTCATTTTCATATTTAACTTTAATTTGTGCATACTCTGTAATATCCATTAAATAAACTACGCGGATATCTTCCTGAACAATAATTTGATAAACATTATCTCCCCAATGAACTGTTTTTAAACCTGAGGATTGACTACTTTGAATCACATCTGCTAATTCTTTATCAATTTCATTAATTTTTTACCTAAAACTTCTTGATACCCAAAATAATTTTGAAGATAAGGATTTGTCCATTGTACTTCATACTCTTCATTAAACAGTAAAATACCAATTGGCATTTTGATAAGCGCTTCTTGTTCTCCTCTTTTAATCCGGTATGATAAATCAGTAATATATTTATGCGTCTCTGTACTGATTTTTTTAGCCAAGTAATATAATGAGAGAACCGTAATGATAAAAGTAACTAACAAGACTATTCCAACCATAAAATGCACAATAAAACCTAATATGATTGTAACTAATTGTAATAAACCAATAACAACAGCAAACCATTTAAATTTTTCATCATTCAAAAAATTCGGGAGTTTTTCTGTAGACAACTTTTTCATAATTAACTCCTTTTTAATCTGTTCCTTTTTTAAGCAACAACTTCTATTTTAACATGTTTTCTATTTAGATACTAGACACTAGATTTCCCTAGAATTGTTTCATGTGAAACAATTCTAGGGAAATCTAGTGTCCAAATAGAAATCTTTTGAAATAAAAAAAGAACCATGATAAACTATCACGATTCTTTTTAACTATATTTTATTCAGCTGTGACGAATGGTAATAATCCCATAATACGTGCACGTTTGATTGCGACCGTTATTTTACGTTGGTTTTTTGCTGATGTGCCACTAACACGACGAGGTAAAATTTTACCTCTTTCAGAGATAAATCGTTTTAACAAATCTAAATCTTTAAAATCGATATGTTCAATGTGGTTAGCTGCAATATAATCAACTTTACGGCGCTTGCGTCCGCCTCTACGTTGGATAGCCATTTTTCTATTCCTCCTTTATGTTTCTAATTTAAATTAGAACGGTAAATCATCATCTGAAATATCAATCGGTTGGCTACTCTTCTCAAATGGATCAGAGTTTCCAAAATCAGGATATTGTGATTTTTGATTTTGAGGAGCTGCTTTTTGCGAATAATTATTTTGTGTTTGATTAGTTGAACTTTGCTGATGTGTTTTCGATGTGCTACCTGTATCATCTGAACCTCGACGTTGGTCGTTAGCAGATTTAGATTCCAACATTGAAAAATTATCAACTACTACTTCAGTAACGTAAACACGCTGTCCTTGTTGGTTATCATAAGAACGTGTTTGAATACGTCCCTCCACACCAATCAATGATCCCTTACGAGTAAAGTTAGCCAATGTTTCAGCCGTCTTTCTCCAAGCTACACAGTTAATGAAATCTGCTTCTCTTTCACCTTTTTGGTTTGTAAACTGTCTGTTTACCGCTACAGTAAACGATGCAACAGCTGCACCATTTGAAGTGTATCTCAAATCCGCATCTTTAGTTAATCTTCCAACTAAAACAACATTATTAATCACAATAATAGCTCCTTTCAAAAATTGTTTCACATGAAACAACCATAAATTTAAGCTTCTACTTTAGTAATCATATGACGTAAAATACCATCATTGATTTTAGCTAGACGATCGAATTCATTGATTGCTGCTGCATCTGTTGCTGATAGTTTTACGATATGGTAAATTCCTTCGTGGAATTTTTTAATTTCGTAAGCTAAACGGCGTTTAGACCAGTCTTTAGATTCAGTGATTTCAGCACCATTATCTTTTAAAATAGTATCGAAACGTTCGATTAAAGTTGCTTTTTCAGCTTCTTCAATGTTTGGACGAATAATGTATAAAATTTCGTATTTTGTTGTTTGGCTCATCTTGACTGTCACCTCCTTATGGACTTTGGCTCATTCTTTTGAAAGAGCAAGGAGAGCATCTATTTATAGATTACTCACGTTTGTTAAATATATCATATATTTAATTAAACATCAATACTTTTATAATGGAAGTTACTATTTAACTCTAACGGCACTAGTCAATAGCTACAAAGTATGTGATACGTCCATTCTTGACGATTTCGTCTTACTAAGATTCTCTTATATTTTTCCAAAAAAATAGTATCTTAGTTAGTTAATTTTTTCATCTTATTTTATTACTGCTCATTTGATGTGCTTAATAAATTTAAACTCCGTGTTTTTAGAACCTATTCTCACTCTTTAACTAATCAAAAACTAAAAAATAGATTTCAAACGAGAGTTAATCTGCTCACTTGAAATCTATTTTAATATTAATTAGTCTTCACGGTTATTGTCTTTATCTAGTAATGGTTGTTCTACAATAGAAGTTGATTCTGTATTCGATGATTGCTCAACATCAGTTTTTGCACTCTCTAAATCAGTTGTTTCCTCTTCAACATCTACTTCTTCTGCTTCTACTTTTGCCATAGTTGAGACCGTACCTTTATCTCCTACACGTATCAAGCGAACGCCTAAAGTTACACGACCTGTTTGTGAGATACTAGATGCACTAAAACGAATAATGACACCTGCGTTAGTGATTAACATGATATCCTCTTCACCTTTTACAGTTGTTAAACCAGCTAAGTTTCCGTTCTTTTCAGTGATATTAGCAGTTTTAACGCCTTTACCTCCGCGACCTTTAATAGCATACTCACTTGCACTTGTTCGTTTTCCATAACCTTTTTCAGTAATAATTAACACTTCAGAATCTGGTGTTAATAAATCCATACCAACAACATAATCATCTTCACGTAAACGAATACCGCGAACACCGCTAGCACTTCTTCCCATATTACGTACAACGGTCTCTTTAAAACTTACTGTATAACCTAAATGAGTTCCAATAATGATGTTTTGTTTTCCATCAGTAACAGAAACTTTCATTAGCTCATCATCTTCACGTAACACAATCGCTCTGATTCCATTACTTCGGATATTTGAAAAAGCAGAAATACTTGTTCGTTTAACGGTTCCTCGACGCGTTGTAAAAAAGAGGTAATGATCATCATCTGTTTTACCTTTTACGTTGATAACCGTTTGAATTTTTTCGTCAGAATCAATTCCTAACAAATTAATGACCGGGATTCCTTTAGCCGTCCGCCCATATTCTGGAATTTCATACCCTTTAGAACGATAAACTTTTCCACTGTTCGTAAAGAACAATAACGTATCATGAGTTGAACATGAAATTAACGTTTCAATAAAATCATCATCATGAACGCCCATGCCTTGAACACCGCGTCCGCCGCGTCTTTGGGTTTTAAACTCTGAGCTTGCAATACGCTTAACGTATCCATTATGAGTCAACGTTACTACAACTTCTTCTTCTTCAATCAAATCTTCATCTTCAAGACTTAGTACTTCTCCGACTAACAATTCTGTTCGACGAGCATCTCCAAAGCGGTCTTGCAAGTCCAATAACTCTGTTTCAATAATGGTGTGAACTCGCTCTGAATTGCTTAGAATATCTGTTAAATCAGTAATCAATGCAATCAAATCGTTGTATTCAGATTCTATTTTATCGCGTTCTAAACCTGTTAAACGAACCATCCGCATATCTAATATAGCTTGAGCTTGTTTATCTGATAAACCGTATGTCTCAATCAACGTATTTTTAGCAATTTCACCTGTTTTAGATCCACGGACGATACGGATAATTTCATCTATATGATCTAATGCAATACGCAAACCTTCAAGAATATGCGCACGTGCTTCTGCTTTTCGTTTATCGTATGCTGTTCTTCTACGAATAATATTTTCTTGGTGTTTCAAATACTCTTCTAAAATTTCTTTCAAACTCAATACTTTTGGAATGCCATTGACAATAGCCAACATATTAAATCCAAATGAAGTTTGTAAAGAAGATAATTTATATAAATTATTCAATACAACACTAGCACTCATATCACGACGGACATCAATAACAACACGCATGCCATCACGGTCTGATTCATCCGCTAAGTCGGTTATTCCTTCAATTCGCTTATCTCTGGCCAAATCAGCAATACGTTCAACTAAACGGGCTTTATTAACCATATAAGGCAACTCATGTACAATGATTCTTTCTCTGCCCGTTTTTGTAATTTCAATTTCTACTTTTGCACGAATCGTAATTGAGCCACGACCTGTTTCATATGCTCTTCTGATACCTGATTTCCCCATAACAAGACCACCGGTTGGAAAATCTGGACCGGGTAAAGCTTCCATCAAATCAGCTGTTGTCGCTTCTGGGTCTTTCATCAAAATATGAAGTGCAGAAATAACTTCAGTTAGATTATGTGGTGGAATATTTGTGGCCATTCCAACTGCGATTCCTGTCCCTCCATTAACTAAAAGGTTTGGAAAACGAGCTGGCAACACCTCTGGTTCTCGCTCTGATCCATCATAGTTATCACGATAATCTACTGTGTCTTTGTTTAAGTCACGCAACATTTCTAAAGCCATTCGAGTCATACGAGCTTCGGTATAACGCATCGCTGCAGCGCCATCTCCATCAACTGACCCAAAGTTTCCATGTCCGTCTACTAGCGGATAACGGTAACTAAAATCTTGCGCCATACGTACCATTGATTCATAAATCGCACTGTCACCATGAGGATGGTACTTACCCATAACATCTCCAACAATACGTGCTGATTTTTTATGTGCTTTATCAGGCGTTACGCCCAATTCACTCATTCCGTATAGTATTCTACGGTGAACTGGCTTTAAACCATCACGTACATCAGGCAATGCACGTGCTACGATAACACTCATTGCATAATCAAGGAATGAGGTACGCATTTCCTGGCTTAAATTTTTGTGTTCAATGTTTTCTTCAAATTCTTCGGCCATTCTTCATTATCCTCTCTTGATTAAATATCTAAGTTTTGAACATAGCGAGCATTGTCTTCAATAAATTTACGACGCGGTTCTACTCGGTCACCCATAAGCATATCCATTACCTGATCAGCTTCGATTGCATCTTCGACCGTTATTTGGAGTAGACGTCTATTTTCTGGGTTCATTGTTGTATCCCATAATTGTTCAGCATCCATTTCTCCCAGTCCTTTATAACGTTGAATGATAGGTTTTGGAGCAAGAGGCCATTCTTTTAATAAGTCATCCAATTCTTCTTCAGAATCAAGGTAAACCATTTTCTTACCTTGTTTTACTTGGTACAAAGGAGGCTGCGCAATATAAACAAATCCTGCCTCAACAACTGGACGCATGTATCGGTAAAAGAGCGTTAATAATAGTGTCCGAATATGTGCACCATCGACATCAGCATCTGTCATAATAACCAATTTATGGTATCGAGCTTTGGATAGATCAAAATCTCCACCAAATCCTGTTCCCATAGCTGTAAAGAGTGCTCGTATTTCCTCGTTTCCTAAAATTCGATCCAACGTAGCTTTCTCAACGTTTAGAATTTTACCACGGATAGGTAGAATCGCTTGAAATAAACGCGACCGTCCTTGTTTGGCTGAACCTCCAGCAGAATCTCCCTCAACAATAAATATTTCACTAATTTCTGGGTTTTTACTAGAGCAGTCTGCTAATTTACCTGGTAAATTACTAATTTCTAGACCGCTTTTTTTACGAGTAACTTCACGAGCACGTTTTGCTGCTAGACGAGCTCTAGATGCTAATAGACCTTTTTCAATAATTTTTCGTGCTGTTTGAGGATTTTCCATCAAAAATTTATCGAAATGCGCAGAAAAAAGACGATCGGTAATCGTTCTTGCTTCAGAATTACCTAGTTTTGTTTTTGTTTGTCCTTCAAATTGTGGATCTGGATGCTTAATAGAAACTACAGCCGTTAATCCCTCACGAACATCTTCACCGGTTAAATTATCTTCGTTTTCTTTTATTAATTTATTGCGTTTTGCATAGTCATTGATGACACGTGTCAAAGCTGTCTTAAAACCTGACTCATGTGTTCCACCTTCATAAGTGTGAATGTTATTAGCAAAAGTTAATAAATTAGAGTGGTATCCATCTGTATACTGCATCGCTACTTCAACTGAAATACCCTGTTGTTCGCCTTCTAAAAATATTGGATCTTCAAATAAAACATTTTTATTTTTATTTAAAAACCCAACGTAACTCTTAATTCCACCTTGGTAGTGATACTCTTGAAATTGAGGTTTTTCTGCTCTTTTATCCTCAATCGTTATTTTTAAACCACGATTTAAGAACGCTAATTCACGAACACGAACGGATAATCTTTCGTAATCAAAGACAATTGTTTCTTTAAAAATTTCAGTGTCGGGTAAGAAATGTACTGTTGTACCGTGGTGTTCTGTATCACCAATAATTTCAACATCGTTTAAAACGGCTCCTCTAGAGTAACCTTGGAAATAAATTTTCCCGTTTTTGTGTACCCGAACTTCTAGACTTGATGATAGCGCATTAACAACGGATCCACCTACACCATGTAACCCACCAGAAACTTTATATCCTCCGCCACCAAATTTTCCTCCAGCATGAAGGATGGTAAACACTGTTTCAAGAGCAGGACGACCGGTTTTCTTCTGAATATCGACTGGAATACCACGACCGTTATCGATTACACTGATACTGTTATCTGCTTCAACAACAACATTAATTTCATCCGCAAAGCCAGCTAAAGCTTCATCAATTGAGTTATCTACAATTTCCCATACCAAATGATGTAGGCCTTCTCCACTAGTTGATCCGATATACATACCAGGTCGTTTACGGACTGCTTCTAAACCTTCTAATACTTGGATTTGACTTGCATCATAATCTTGAGCAAGATCATTTTTACTTCTAATTTCTTCAGACAAACTCATTCACTCTCCATTTCTACATGACCATTCTCAATACGGAAGACTTTGGGTGCTTCCAACATTTCTTTTTTAACTCCATCTAAACTAGTGGTTGTTAAAAAAGTTTGAACTTTATTTTGAATCGCCTTTAACAAATGTGTTTGACGTTCATCATCTAGTTCAGACAGGACATCGTCCAGTAATAAAAGTGGGTATTCACCTGTCATTTCTTTCATTAAATCGATTTCTGCTAATTTCACACTTAGAGCAGTTGTTCTTTGTTGACCTTGTGAACCATAGGTCTGCACGTGTCGTCCATTAACTTTAAATTTTAAATCATCTCTATGAGGTCCGAAAAGTGTTATCCCTTGATCTAATTCACGTTTTTGTCCTTCTTTATAGGTTTGAAGCAAGTCTAAGTAAATTTGTTTTTTATCTCGTGTATTGGATAAAGCAAAACCGCAATGATAATCAATTTCTAATCGTTCTTTCTGTTTAGAAATTTCATAATGAATAGGCTCCGCCCAATTACCTAACTTTTTTATAAATAAAAATCGTTCCGCTAAGATAGCTGCTCCATGTTCTGCTAATTGCTCAGTTAAGACATCTAAAAAAGTAAGATCTTGTTTTTTTTGAAAAGCTAATTGTTTTAAATATTGGTTCCGTTGTTTTAATATCCGCTGATATTGGACTAAATGGTGTAAATAAATAGGGCTCATTTGCCCCATTTCCATATCTATGAATTTTCTTCGGACTGAAGGAGACCCCTTAACTAAAGACAAATCCTCGGGAGCAAAAAGAATAACATTTAAATTACCAATATAGGCACTTAACTTTTTTTGCTCCAAATGATTAAATTTAGCCTTTTTTCCCTTAGTAGAAATTGAAATTTCTAGTGGAAAATTAGAGTTTTTTTTCTGAATTCTGCCGCTCACGCGTGCGTTATCTTGCTCCCAGCGAATTAATTCTTTATCGTTTACCGTTCGATGACTTCTTGCCATAGCTAATACATAGATAGCTTCCATTAAACTCGTTTTCCCCTGTGCATTCTCTCCTAAAAAAACATTAATTCCCTGAGAAAAAGTTACTTTTGCACTTTCATAATTACGATAATTTAACAGTTGAATATCTTTCAAAAACATTAGAGTTCATCCTTAGTCGCTTGTTTAGCTGAATTAACAGATTGAATGAAGAATGTCCCTTCACCAGGAATTTCTATAACTGCACCTGGGTAAAGCTTTTTACCTCTTCGGTTTTCTAGTTCTTTATCCACTAAAATAGTGTGTTCAGCTAAGTATCCCTTTGCCATTCCACCGCTACTGATAATATTAGCATGTTTTAAAAACTGACCTAAAGTAATGAATTCACTACTAATTAAAATGTTCTTTTTCATTAAATCACCTGCTTTCATTGAAATAAGCGCGGAGTATAAAAACCACGCAAGACGCACTTACTTATTAGTATCATTATACTTCTTTTTCACAAAGAATACAATCTCTACTAGAATTTAGATATGGTTCTTTACATTTTAATAGATAAATACGAAAAGACCTTAAAAATTCGAAAGTTGCTTAAAAGTGAAAATAAACCTGTTTTTGAACAGTTCAATAAAAAACTACTCCTCTGATGATTCAGAAAAGTAGTTTTTTTACTAGTCATTAAAATGTACGGACAGGCGTAATCAGTTGAATAAATGTTTGATCATTTTCACTCGGCACTAAAATGAATGGTCTAACCGGAGAAGTAAACTTAATTTTAATTGTTGTTTGACCAAATGTTCTTAATGCATCTTTCATATAATCTGGATTAAATGAAAGTTCAATTGGATCCCCGTTGACAGAAATATAATCTAATTCTTCTTGAACATTACCTATATCTGGTGAATTTCCTGAAATTTCAACTATATCTGGGTTAATGGTAATTTTAACAACGTTATTTTTTCCTTCATGAGATAACAAAGATGCTCGTTCAATAGCACCTAACAAAATATTCGCATTGAACTCGATTTCTGTTGCTGATGTTTCAGGAATTAATCGTTTAGTATCTGGATAGTACCCTTCAAGTAAACGAGAATAGAAAAACATATTTTCTGTTTTAAATAAAACTTGGTTTTCAGTAATCATCAATTCAATTGTTTCAGAATTATCATCTAACGTTCGAGATAACTCTACTAAACTTTTACCTGGAATAATGACATTATATTTTTTCCCTGCTTGTTCTTCAGTCATTTCCAATGGAATAATGCGTTGGCTTAAACGATGACTATCTGTAGCAACAGCAAGAAGTTGGTTGTTTTCTATAACCATGTTAACTCCAGTTAATATTGGTCGGCTTTCATGAGTGGAAATAGCAATAACTGTTTGACTAATAACTTGTTTAAATAAGCCGACTGGCAAAGTAAACGATTCATTTGTATCGATAACGGGTAAATGAGGATAGTTGTTAGCATCTAAACCATTAATGGTAAAAGAAGCTGTAGCTGAAGTAATCAAGGTTTGGAAATGATCAAGAACTTCAATTTCCATTGTTTCTTCAGGTAATTTTTTTACAATTTCGCTAAAAAAGCGAGCTTGTAATACGATACTGCCTGTTTTTTCGATAATTAAAGTGTTAGATTCTTCTGCTACTGGAATAAATGTTTCTATAGAAATGTCTGAATCACTACCCGTTAAGGTAATTCCCTCTTCATTCGCCACAATTTTTATCCCTGTCAAAATAGGGATGGTTGTTCTTGAAGAAATAGCACGCTGAACATCAGCCATACTTTTCAAAAAAGCACTTCTTTTAATTGTAAATTTCATTAAGTAAACCTCCAAAATTATAGTTAATTAATTTAATAAGATCTTTAGTAATAGTAGTAGGGCTTGTGGATACTGTTGGTAAGTAAGTTGAGCTCATTTACTCCAAGGTTTTCCACATGTGGATAAGCTGTGGAAAAAACAAGGATAACTTTCATAGTTATCCACATGTGAGTAAATTGACTTTAGCGAATAAGGAAGAAAAATTAGCTAGAAATAAAATTTTAAACTCATTTAACGAGAATAATAAAATGATAGCTGTTTTTAAAATAACATTTAGTTTAGTTTATTTTTTATCTCTTCTATATCTTGTTTCAGTTGGTGATCCTTTTTAATAGCCTGATTAATTTTTTCGTAGGCATGAATAACAGTAGTATGATCTTTTCCACCAAATTCAGCACCAATTTTTGGTAAAGAATTAGCTGTCAGTTCACGTGAAAGGAACATCGCAATTTGTCTTGGTAAAACGATAGCTTTAACACGTTTTTTACCTTTTAAATCGGTTAAAGAAATCTGATAATACTTAGAAACAACATTTTGAATATCTAAAATAGATAAAATGCTTGGTTTATTGGAAGGAAGCATACTTTTTAAAGCATCAGCTGCTAGACTGGTAGTAATATCACGACTTTCAATCGCTGCAAATGCTTGAACTCGAACTAATGCTCCTTCTAATTCACGAATATTAGAATCAATTTGCCCTGCAATATAGCTCAAAGTATCATCAGGAATTTCTAATCTTTCCGCATTAGCTTTTTTTCGTAAAATAGCAATACGTGTTTCAAGATCAGGCGGAGTAATATCAACAGATAAGCCCCAAGCAAATCGCGAAATAAGGCGTTCTTGTAATTTCGGAATTTCATTAGGCAGTCGATCACTAGTTAAGACAATTTGTTTACGATCATCATATAAAGCATTAAATGTATGGAAGAATTCTTCTTGTGTTCCTTCTTTGTCTGCAAAAAATTGAATATCATCAACCAATAATAAGTCAACACTGCGGTATTCATTTCTGAATTTTTCTTGTGTTTTATTTTGGATAGAATTAATAAAATCATTTGCAAAAGTTTCGCTACTTACATACTTTACTTTTGCATCCGGATTAAGTAATAACATTTGGCGGCCAATGGCATGCATTAAATGCGTCTTGCCTAATCCAACTCCACCATAAAAAAACAAGGGATTATAGATAGTTCCTGGTTCTTCGGCAACGACTAATGCAGCAGCATGGGCCATTTGGTTGCCTTTACCAATAACGAAAGTATCAAAGGTATATTTATCGTTTAATTGTATATCTTTTTTAAAAGAATTTTTTTGCATTAAAGATTGGCTTTTTTGTTTTCCATTGTGATTAGAATTTTCTTGTTCATTTTTAATAACAAATAATGGAGATATTTCGCGACTGGAGTATTCATAAATATTTTCAACAATACGAGTGGCTAAATTATTTTCCCAATATTCTTTATGCAAAGAGGATGGAACTTCAATAATAATATTGTGTTCAGTTATACGAATTGGGTTAGCACTTTCAATCCAAGTATCGTAACTGACCTTTGAAAGTGACTCTTTAAACTTTTCCTTTAAAAAATTCCACAAAGATTGTAAATCATCCAAACAGAGAACCTCCTTTATAAATAGGTCTGTTTCATTTTAGCACGTTAATAAAAAGTTTTCCACAAGTAGTTTAAACCTGTTAAAAACTCATCCCGAGGCTGTAGATAGAGTTATGCACAGGGCGTTAATAACTGTGAACAACTATTTCTTTTACACAGCTTTTAAATTTTAAAGTGGATAAAAACAGATTCAAAACACTTTAAGTAAAGCTTTAATAGCAGTTATCCACAAGGCGTTATAATTCGAGTTGTGGAGATGTACACATGGTGTTGATTTGTGGATAACAGTATTGTAACTCAAATCTAATAAAAGCACAAAAAAAAGTTATACTTGAGCATGTGGATAATAAACAGCAGCTGTGGATATCTTTTTATAGGATTAGGACATTGGAAAACGAACTATAACGAAAACCTTATAGTCACTTTTTTTGAAGATACTTTCTGATAACAAAATGGAGATTCGATAACAAATAAGTTACTTATAAATAGTAGAAAATAAAGTATTCTAGGTTAAATGAGCTAAATGTAAGATTTTAAAAAATAAATTCATTAAAAATATGAAAAGAAGGTTTCATATTTTTTTTATTTATGCTATCATGTTGAAGTGAATGATTGAAAATATGTTGTTCTTAATTTAGATAGGACTATTTTTATTTCGTTGTCATAAATTAAAACTGTCTTATACTGATAAAAAATTAATGAGAGATAGTTATCGTAGGAGGTGTATTACGAATGAAAAGAACTTACCAACCTAAAAAACGTAAACGTCAAAAATTGCATGGCTTCCGTAAACGTATGAGTACAAAAAATGGACGTAATGTATTACAAAGTAGACGCCGTAAAGGCAGAAAATCATTGTCTGCATAGATCACTGAACGTCTCAGTGGTCTTTTTTTCTTTTTTTTATTGGTTTTATAAAAGTGCATTTAAAGAAAAAGAGATGAGAGGTTATTTGAATGAGAAAAGCCTATCGTGTCAAAAAGGAATCAGAATTTCAAAAAGTCTTTCATCATGGAAAATCTACAGCCAACCGACAGTTTGTTCTATATATACTAGATAAAAAGGAACAACCTCATTTCCGTGTAGGGTTATCTGTTGGGAAAAAAATTGGCAATGCTGTTGTAAGAAATAGTGTTAAACGAAAAATACGACAAAGCTTAACAGAATTAAAGCCTAAATTAAAAACGGAGAAAGATTTTATTGTTATCGCCCGCAAACCAGCGGCAGATATGTCAGTAAAAGAAACTAAAAAAAGTTTGATTCACGTTTTGAAATTGGCTAAGATGTTAGATTAGCTTATTTTTTTATTTACAGAATGTGGAGGGAAATCTATGAAAAACCGTAAGCGATTACTTCTTTTGCTGGGAACTGTGTTATTAGCCATTGTATTAGTAGGTTGTGGAACAGCCCCTATCAATGCTGAAAGTACGGGTTTTTGGGATCGATATGTTGTATTAAATTTTTCTCGTGTCATTATTTGGCTAGCTGATTTATTTAGTGGAAGTTATGGACTAGGGATTATCGTCTTTACTTTATTAATCAGAATTATCTTATTGCCTTTAATGCATGGACAAACTAAAAGCACACGTAAAATGAGTGAAATACAACCTCAATTGAAAGCTTTACAAGCTAAATATCCTTCTAAGGATGCCGAGACTCAAGCTAAGCTAAAAGAAGAAACTTCTAAACTATATTCTGAAGCAGGTGTAAATCCAGTTGCAGGATGTTTGCCTTTAGTCATTCAAATGCCAGTTTTGATGGGTTTGTATCAAGCTATTAGTCGAACTGAAGCGTTGAGCACAAGTGATTTCTTATGGGTGAATCTTGGAAAGCCAGATCCAATGTTTGTGTTGCCAATTGTAGCCGCTGTTTTAACCTTTGCAACAACTAAATTATCGACTATGAGTCAAGTGGAATCAAATCCTGCGACTTCATCAATGTTATATATGATGCCTGCTTTGATTTTATTTATGGGTATCACCCTGCCAAGTGCCTTATCTTTGTACTGGGTTGTAGGAAATGCGTTCTCAGTTGGGCAAACCTTGCTTTTGAATAATCCATTCAAAATTATAAAAGAACGTGAAGAAAAACTTCAATCTGAACGTGACCGTCAACGTACATTAGAAAAAGCGCTAAATCCGAAGAAGAAGAAGAAAAAGAAATAATCTTTACTATCGATTAATAGAAGATAGAACGGAGGATGAGCAGATGGAGAAGTACACAGCTCAAGCAGCAACGACAGCAGAAGCCATTCAAAAAGGATTAGAAATTTTGGGTATCAATAAAGAAAATGCTTCTATTAAGATTGTTACTGAAGGAAAAAAAGGTATCTTTGGTTTTGGTAAAAAAGATGCGATAGTAATAGTGGAAAGACGCTTAGTTGATAAAGAAAGAACCAACGAACAACCAAAGGCATTCATTCAAGACAATTCTTCAACACTTACTGAAGATATAACACTACAAAATAAAAAGGTAGAAGAAGTATCGGATGAAAGTGAAGGGATGGAAGGCCATGTTATTAGAGATGATGACAAAGCCTTACAATTGGTTTCTGATTATTTGGTAGATGTTTCTAGTAAAATGGGAATTAAAACCACTGTAACGATGGATGTTAGTTCGACTGAACGACAAGTAACTTTTCATATCCATACTGAAAATGCGGGTTTAATCATTGGCAAACATGGAAAAATTTTAAATGCTTTACAATCACTTGCACAAGTCCTGTTGTATCAACATGCAAAAACCAAGTTTACTGTTGTTGTAAATGTTGGTGATTACCGTGAACGTCGTGAAGCAAGTTTGAAAAACTTAGCGGAGCGAACGGCTGAAAAAGTTGTACGTACTAATTCACCTGTTTTTTTAGAACCGATGCCTGCTTTTGAAAGAAAGCAAATTCATTTTTACTTAAGCAAAACTAAACGTGTGACAACACACTCTGAAGGAAACGAACCACATCGTTACTTAGTGATTGAACCGTTAAAGTAAAAAGGGAAAGCCTAATATTAAGCTTTTTAGGTACTTATTCAAATGAAATGGATGAGTTAAATCAAAATGAAATACCCGTTTAAGCATCTTGAGTAGAATAATATACTCAAGATGCTTTTTGATTTGATTTCAAAATGGATTGAGGTGTTCTATCTAGAAATCTGAAAACAGTGTTATTTATAAGCAACTTATTTGAGAATATTCTCTATACAAAATAGTTCTATCTTTCAGATTTAGAGAAGGTTAGCAAAAAAGGATACAATCTATTTGTGATAAGAATGGTGTACTTTAAAAAATTAGTCATTAGTAATAGCGGATAAGTTAGGGAATACTTGTGTTACACAATTATTCCGCACGTAAAATAAATAAAAGCATCTAAAACGATTTTCATAAATTATCAATCAAAAGGGCTAGGACAAAGCCCCAGCCTCTTTCACATATTCTGATTTTTATTCATGAAGTGATTCTGGTCTAAACGCTTTGTGTCCTACTCTCATTTTTTTATTAAGTAGTCTTTTTTATCTATTTCAAAGGCAATTTTACGGAAATCAGTCATCTGTTCTGAAAGATGATGGCGTAATTTTGATAAATCCTGCTGAACGAGCTTTTTCTCACGCACGACCCATTTTCCGTTGACCATAACATCTTGCACATTACTAGAATTAGCTGAATAAACGAGTGTGGAATAAGGATCAAAGATGGGAAACATATTGACAGAATGGGTTTCCACTAAAACTAAATCAGCTTTTTTTCCTTTTTCTAAGGAGCCAATTTCATTAGCTATTCCTACCACTTCAGCACCTCCAATGGTTGCCAGCCGAACGATATCGCGAGCCGGAAAAGCAGAACGGTCTTGTAAAGTTGTTTTATGAAAATTAGCAAACAGTCTCATTTGAATAAATAAATCTAATGTATTCCCACTACTAGGCCCGTCTGTTCCCAGTCCAACTCGTAAACCGGCTTGTAGCATTTTTTGGACGGGCGCTACTCCTTTAGCGGATTTAGTATTAGCGCCAATGCAATGGGCTACTGCTACATCATTCTCTTTAAGAATCGTGATATCTTCATCAGTAAAAAATATACCGTGAGCTGCTATTACTTTTTCACCTAAAATACCTAAATCAGCTAAGTATGCGACAGGTGTTTTACCAAATTCTTTAGCATACTTGCGCATTTCAAAATCCATTTCGCTCACATGAATGGTGAATGGGACTTTGTATTTACGGGCGATACGAGAGGCTTCTTTTAAAGATTCATCTGTATTTGTATACGGTGCATGAGGTGCAATAGCAGGAGTGATGCGTTCATGATTCAGCCACTTAGAGATAAATTTCTCGGAATAAGATAATCCGCCAAATGGCTCTGTTACATCACAAGCGTTCTCTAGAACGCTTTCTCCCAAAATGGCGCGGGCGCCCATCTCATCGGTTGCATGAGCTAATTCATCTTCATAATAATACATATCTAAAAAAGTTGTAATGCCAGCCAGTTGCATTTCGGCGATGGCGTATTTTCCGCTGTGATAGGCCAGTTCTTTGGTCATACAGGCCTTTTCCAAAGGAAATAAGAGACGAGTCAACCGGTCAGGTGTGTCATCTCCTAGTGAACGGAAAGGAATCATCCCAATGTGAGTATGGGTGTTTACCATTCCTGGAATAGCAATAGCTCCTTTGCCGTTTATCGTGTGAATAGCAGGATGAGTAGGGGCTTCAGACATCGTTCCTGTTTCCAGAATGATTTGATTTTCGAGAAGGATATAACCAGAAGGATATTCGTTAAAGGTCTCATCCATTGTCAATACATGTACATGAGTAATCAATGTTTTCATTTGTTCGCCTCTATTAGTGGAACGTGGGCATGTGTATGCACATCCATCATTCCAAAATCAGTTATTTTCAACTTTGGCGAAACGGGTAGAGAAAGAGTAGAAAAGGACATAATTTCATTGGTATTTTTATAACCTAAATTAATCATTGCT
Organism: Carnobacterium funditum DSM 5970; assembly: GCF_000744185.1. Classification (NCBI taxonomy): domain Bacteria; kingdom Bacillati; phylum Bacillota; class Bacilli; order Lactobacillales; family Carnobacteriaceae; genus Carnobacterium; species Carnobacterium funditum. The sequence goes on from NZ_JQLL01000001.1 coordinate 1,582,403, forward strand.
TGTCTTACTTTCTTCAATTGACGGCCTAACTCATAAACGGTTTCATCACTCAAGATACCACCAATAGGTAACGGGCAGCTTGCAGAAAGTAGCCCATTTTTGCTGACAACATAACCGCCTTTTAAATCCAATATTTTATGTTGTGCGATCATCATGTCCTCAGCAGAAGTACCTAGCACCATTAAATTATGATGATCATGTGCCCAAGTTGTCGCAATAGCCCCTTTTTCTTTCAAAGTATGTTCCACTAGTCCATAACCGATATTGCCATTTTTACCATACCGGTCCATGACAATAATCAAAGAAAGTCCACTGTTTTCCCAATCCAACAGCCCATTTTTTACTGGAACCTCTCGTTGCACATGCTCAGTAAAAGTACCAACTTCCTGAATTTGGATGACATTACAAATGACAGAATCGTGATTTCCCTCCACCTGAATTTGTAAATCTGTCTCCACTAAAGATTTACACTGGATACTATCGTAAAAATAGGTAGGAAAACTAGGTTTAGTAGAAGGATAGGCAATTTCTCCCTCTTTTTGATGAACACATCTACCTTTTTTATAAACACGTTCAATTGTTAGTTGTTCCAAATTATCCACTAGCATAAAATCAGCTAGAAAACCTGAAGCAACTGCTCCACGGTCTTGGAATCCCATTCGGTGAGCCGGCGTGTAAGTTGTGATGTAAATAGCTTCTTCTACAGGCATGCCATACTCAATAGCTAGGCGTACATTAGCATCCAAGTGGCCTTCCAGCAAATCGTCAGCCATAATATCATCAGTGATAATAGCAACGTGTTCATAAAGATGATGGTCTACTATTATCTGAATATTCTCTGGAGTAATGGATTTCTTTTGCAGCTCTAAGAAAATCCCGCTAGTTACTTTTTCTAAAATCGATTCTGGTGTCTGCTGGGTATGGTCAGCAGTAAGGCCGGCATACATGAACTTGGCCAATACTTCTCCTGATACACGTGGGATATGTCCTTCCAGAGGCATCAATGGTTTTATTTCTTGGATTTCTTTTAAAATTTGTCTGATTAAAGAATCTGGTTCATCAGTAAGGCCTTTGAAGTTCATGGCCTCACCTAACGCAATGACTTTCGGATGTTTTGAAAGTGAGGCAACTTCTTTTAAACCAATCAATCCACCTGTTGTTTCCAATTTAGGAGTAGTAGAAGGAACCGAAGAAGGGATAGCGTAAAAGATATCTAAATCTGTTTCTTCTTGTAGGAATGCTTCCATTCCTGCTTGTCCGAATACATTGGCAATTTCGTGGCAATCTGCCACAATTGTAGTGATTCCATACGAAAGGGCAACTCCCGAGAAAATAGATGGGGGAATCATGGAACTTTCAATATGCATATGAATATCAATGAAGCCCGGAATGATATATTTTCCTTGTGCATTCAAAATTTCTTTTGGTTGAAGATAACGTAAATTTTCCTCACTGATAAAATAAAATTTCTCACCAGCTATAGCAATATTTTTCTTTTCAAAAGTCTTTATAAAGACGTTAAACACAAAAGCTTCTTCTATTAATAAATCGATTTGCATACTGGTTCTCCCTTCATGATGAACTAAAAAATAAAAACCGGAACAGATGTCCCGGCAAGAGCTGCTTTAAGACAGCAAAGATAATTTATTGATTCAAAGTTTGGTTCCACGTAGTAATCCATTTTTCCAAATGGCTGTTTACAAACTTATAGTCAATAGCTTTAGCGCGTTTAGCTATATCACCGTAGGTCTTATTAATAGCTACTTCATCCTCTAGTTCTACATCTTTGTTAGTAGGGGCTTCATTAAGAGAAGCTGCAGTTGTGGTTTGCAGTTCTTGGCTAAGTTTCCAATTGATAAATTCATAAGCTAATTCCTTGTTTTTAGAGGCTGCAACAACATTTAGTGTATTGAAGTTTGCATAGGTGCCTGATTCAGGTACAACGTACTCTACATCAGGATTTGCCCCAGAAATAATGGGATAAGCAAAATCACCTACTACAGCTGCTACAATCTCACCTGATTGGAATAAGTTAGCTAAATCAGAAGATTTTGTATACGTTTTGGTGATATTTGGCTTTAGTTCAGTTAAGGCTTCAAAAGCTGCATTACCTTCGTCACTAGTGATGTCTACGTTTTTAAAGTCACTAGCTACATGAAGCATCGCAGGGCCAAATGTAGTTGTAATATCAGGGATAGAAATTTTTCCAGCTAGAGAAGGATCCCACAAATCAGACCATTCAGTAATTTCCATACCGGCGGCTTCTTTATTGTAAATGATTCCGATGCTGTTCATCGTATAAGGGGCTCCAGATGTAGCAAGGGCATCTTTTGCGCCATCCATTAAGTTAGCAAGATTCGAAATTTTGGTTTCATCCAACGGTTCAAATAATCCTTCTGCCACACCAGTAGCTGCATTAGCTTGAGAAAGTTCAATTACATCAATGGTAGAATTTGGATTGTTTTGGAGTTTAGAGAAACGCTCTCCTGAATTTCCCACTTCATAAACTAGTTCAATTCCCTTGTCTTTCTTAAATGGTTGGAAAATATCACGGTCAACGATATCTTCGCTTAAGGCAAATGTAGAAACAACCAATTGCCCATCTGTTCCTGCTGCATCTGAACCTTCGTTTGAATCGTTATTTCCACATGCTGCTAACAAGGCAACTGTTGCAATCGATAGTGTAGCTATTTTCCAAATTTTCATGATTTAAATAATCTCCTTTTTTGTATTAGATTTTTTTAAAGAGTTTAAACTAGGATTATTTTTTCAGGGGTTAAGAACAGATTTACTTTTCCCCCAGTTTGATAGGTGTCTTCATTCTCATCATTGACAAGTAAGTTTCCTAGAGCAGTATTTATTTCATATTGATAACTTTTCCCTAAGAAAGTACGGATAAGAACGGTCCCAACGATTATATTTTCTGCTAGTTCGCTAGCAGGAAGGATATGAATGTCGTCAGGACGAATAGTTCCTTTGATATCAGGATGACTTGCTGTCTGGGTAGTTCGAAAGAGTGAGCCATTTTCTGCTACATAACAATAATCATTTTCTTTTGCTAAATGAATGAAGTTCTCGAAACCAATGAAGCGTGCTACAAATTCTGTCTTTGGATTCTGATAAATTTCTTCAGGTGTATCAAATTGTTCGATAACTCCTTTGTTCATGACAGCTACTTTATCTGAAATGGAGAAACATTCCTCTTGATCATGGGTTACGAACACAGTAGTGATGCCCAATTTACGTTGAATTCGTTTGATTTCCATCCGCATTGTGATGCGTAATTTTGCATCTAAATTACTGAGTGGCTCGTCCAATAATAGTAATTTTGGTTCTATCACCAAAGCTCGTGCCAAAGCAACACGTTGTCTTTGACCTCCAGATAATTGCTTCGGATAGCGGTCAGCAAATTCATCTAGACCAGTGACGTCCAACATTCGTTTGACCTTTGCCTTCATACTGGACTTACTTTCTTTACGAAGCTTTAAGCCGAATTCTATATTTTCGCGAATGGTTAAATGAGGAAAAAGAGCATAAGATTGGAAGACCATTCCAAAGTTGCGTTTGTGAACAGGTACTTTCGTTAAGTTATTATTGTCAACGACGAAAGTCCCGTCGTTTGGTTCAATCAATCCTGCAATTGTTCGAAGAGTTGTGGTTTTCCCACAGCCAGATGGTCCTAAAAGAGAAACCAACTCTCCTTTTTGAATGGATAATTGCAGGTCTTTTAAGACATCCGTCTTTCCATCGTAACTGACGCGAATATTATCTAAACGTACAAATGCCATGAGATGGCGTCCTCCTTTTTGTGGGTAGTAGTCATGTAATTCGGTTTCTGCTTTTTTATGAAATAGAAGCAAGTCCCAAAGTTTTTTCAATTAAGACCATCATGCCAATGGTTGCAACCATCAGCATCACGGATAAAGCCGAAACGGTAGGATCATAGTTGTATTCGATATAGCTCATTAAATTAGTTGGTAAAGTGATGATACCCGGTCCGGTTAGAAATTGAGAAACCGGGATGTTATTAAAGGAATTGATGAAAGCCAACATGAAAGAGGCAAAAATTCCTGAAGAAATATTGGGCAAGATTACTTTGAAGAAAGCTGAGATACGTGTACTTCCTAATGTCCAGGCAGCTTCTTCAATGGAAAAATCTAATTGTTCCAAACTGCCGCCTACGACCCGAATAATATACGGCAAACTGATGATAAAGTGTCCTAACAATAATCCTTGAAAAATAGGCAATTGTAAGCGAATCACAATAAATTGGAATAAGGAAAAACCAACTACGACTCCTGGAATAATGGTGGGAGAAAGAAAGAAACTCTTCAAACCCTTTCTCCCAAAGAAATCATGACGAGAAAGAGCGTACGCCGCTGGTATTCCAATGATCAATGCTAACAGAGTTGCCAGCATTGAAATTTTTAGACTTAGCCAAAAACTACGTAAAAATCCGGAGACTTTAAAAACATTTGCATACCATTGGAACGTAAAGCCTTTAATTGGAAATTGAATACTCGGATTTTCACCAAAAGAAGTAACAACAACAATTAATAAAGGTAAAAATAAGAAAAGAAATACCAAGAAAACGAAGAATAGAAGCTTTTTTTGTTTACGCATGAATATCTCCTCCTCTTCGGTCAATACGCGCTGCTAACCAATTAAACACCGTCATGACTAAGGAGGTAGTGACAATCATGATTAACGCAATAACTCCTGCATTATTCCAATTTCCTAATGTCATCGCATTTTGATAAAGGAACGTCGACATCATCATGTTCTGATTTCCCCCCAAAAGTTGAGGAGTAGTATAAGCCGTTAAGGTGCCGGTAAAAACGAGGATACTACCGACAATCACGCCAGGAATACTAAGCGGGAAAATAACTTTTATAAAGGCACGTAAAGGATTAGCTCCTAAGGTTTCAGCAGCTTCCATAATCTCAGTGTCAATATTTTCAATGGTTCCTACTAGTGTTGTAATCATTAAAGGAAGAAATAAATAAAGTGAACCAATCGTGATAGCAAACTCGGTATACAACATTCGGATTGGCTCTGCAACCAAACCGGTTGTTAGCAGTAGCCGGTTAATGATACCGTTTGTTCCTAAGATATTGATCCAAGCAAAACTGCGGACAATTGAATTTGTCAGCAAAGGAAAAAGGACAAGGCCCATCATCAAACTACGGTACTTGCGATCACTTCTAGCAATGAAGTAAGCGGTAGGTAATCCCAGAAGAATACTGAACAGTGTTACTAGTAAGGAAAGTCGGATGGTGCGCCATAAAATACTTACATTATACGAGTCTGCAAAAAAGTTTTGGTAGGAAATAAGGGTGAATGCTCCATCATAGAAAGTTGGCCAAATGATCGATAATAAAGGCAACACTAGAAATACAATCAATAAAATTAAACCAGGTGTAACGATGATAATTGGGATATTTTTCGATGACACGTATAAAGCCTCCTTTTATTTTATTAGTTAAGACGAACGTTTATTTACAAAAAATACTTATTGTTCACTTATGTCTACTGATGAAGTATATAATAAACTGAGACTGGTTTCAAGAAAAAAACGAACCAATTTAGATAAAAGCAAACATAATGTTCGTTCTTTATGGGTATATTCTTTTATTTTATTACCAAATATCATTTTTTGAAGGAAATAAAATCATAACAGTCTAGTTTCACTTATTTTAATTTTTTTTACAAAAATCTTATTTACGTATATAATTGTTTTAAAAAGCTTTAAAAGCAACTTTTGAAGAAACAAGGTTTTAGAGTGTAAACTCAGATAATATAGTTTTAATTATTTTTTTCTTTTTTGCTATGAGCCCGATTTGGGATACTAGTTACGTTATCGCATCTGGTTCATGAAAATAGACAAGTTTTAATGAATTTCTTTCAAACTCATCCATTTAGTATAAAAATGGACAAGATGACTATTTTTTTATTTCTAACTCGTCTATCGGAAAGAGAGTAGCCGCTATATTTACAAACTGCTCAATTAGGCTTTAAATAATGAGAATGTAAAAAAGGGCTTAGTACGGGCACTAAGTCAATTCCAATCGATTGCATCAAAAGTAGATAAAACGCTTGCATTTTTATTTCAGATAGGGTACATTCAACTTGTATATACAAGTTAGGTGTAACTCATTTAAAAAAGGAGGAAAAAAATAATGGCAGATTATACTCAAGATGCTAAACAGTTATTAGAATATATCGGAGGTCCAGACAATATTTTGGCAGTCAGTCACTGTGCTACTCGAATGCGTTTTGTCTTAAAAGATCCAGCAAATGCAGATAATAAAAAGATAGAGGATATTCCAGCAGTTAAAGGAACATTTACTCAAGCAGGTCAGTATCAAGTCATCATCGGAAATGACGTTGCTACTTTTTACAATCAATTTACAAAAATTTCTGGAAAAGAAGGCGTATCAAAGGACGAGGTAAAAGCGGCGAGTAAACAGAATCAAAATCCAGTTCAGCGAGCTATGTCCGTTTTAGCAGAAATATTTACTCCCATTATTCCCGCTATTGTTGTGGGTGGTTTAATTTTAGGATTTCGAAATATTCTTGACAGTGTCCCTATGGGCTATTTGGATGGTCAAACCATTGTACAGGTTTCTCAATTTTGGAGTGGTGTGAATAGTTTCTTATGGTTAATTGGAGAAGCCATTTTCCACTTCTTACCAGTAGGGATTACATGGAGCATTGCTAAAAAAATGGGAACCACTCAAATTTTAGGAATTGTTTTAGGTATTACATTAGTTTCACCGCAATTATTAAATGCTTATGGTGTAGCAGGAACTGCAGCAGCAGATATTCCATTTTGGGATTTTGGTTATTTCCAAATTGATATGATTGGGTACCAAGCTCAAGTTATCCCAGCAATGCTTGCTGGATTCTTATTAGCTTATTTGGAATTAGGCCTAAGAAAAATTGTACCACAAGCGATATCAATGATATTTGTTCCATTCTTCGCTTTAGTACCAACAGTGTTGATTGCTCATACGGTTTTAGGACCAATTGGTTGGGTTATTGGAGGTTGGGTTTCAAGTTTAGTTTACGCTGGTTTAGGCAGTTCAGTAAACTGGTTATTCGGTGCGTTATTTGGATTCTTGTACTCACCGCTAGTTATTACAGGGTTGCACCATATGACAAATGCCATCGATTTACAATTAATTGCTGACTTTGGTGGAACGAATCTATGGCCGATGATTGCTTTATCGAATATCGCTCAAGGTTCAGCTGTATTAGCGATTATATTCTTACACCGTGGCGATGAAAAAGAAGAACAAATTTCTATTCCAGCTGCTATTTCTTGTTACTTAGGTGTAACAGAACCAGCAATGTTTGGGATTAATATAAAATATGTCTATCCTTTTGTAGCTGCAATGATTGGTTCTGGAATTGCTGGAATGATTGCAACGATATTTAACGTTACAGCTAATTCAATCGGAGTTGGCGGATTGCCAGGTCTTCTTTCAATTCAAAACGAATACTGGGTTATCTTTATTATTTGTATGGTCATTGCCATTGTTGTGCCATTCATATTAACCTTAGTTTTCCGTAAGTACAATGTGTTTAATAAATCAGATCAAACAGAGCAATTAGGTGTTGCTGAACCAGAATTAGGCCAATAAATTAGTAGAAAGTAGGAATAAAAGTGAGTACGTTTCATGAAAAAGTCGTATATCAAATCTACCCCAAATCTTTTAAAGATTCGAATGGAGACGGAATTGGAGATTTAAAAGGAATCATTGAAAAGATTCCTTATTTAGCCAGTTTGGGAGTGGATATGCTTTGGATTAATCCATTTTTTTCTTCACCTCAAAAAGATAATGGATATGATATTTCCAATTATACTGAGATTGATCCTTTATTTGGAACGATGGAAGACTTCGAAGTACTCGTAAAAGAAGCAAAAACGAATCAAATGGAAATTATGTTAGATATGGTTTTAAATCATACCTCCATTGACCATGAGTGGTTTCAAAAAGCATTAACAGGAGACAAGAAGTTTCAAGATTATTATATTTTGCGCGAACCAAAATCAGACGGTAGTCATCCTACTAACTGGGCATCCAAATTTGGTGGACCAGCTTGGGAGCCATTTGGTGATACGGCAAAAGAGTATTTACATTTATATGATGTTTCGCAAGCAGATTTAAACTGGCGTAATCCTGAAGTTAGAAAAGAAGCCTATAAAGTTGTTAATTATTGGCTAAATAAAGGAGTAACGGGTTTTAGATTTGATGTGATTAATGTCATTGGAAAAGATGCAGTGTTAAGCGATGCAATAGATGGTGTGGGTAAATCACTTTATACAGATCGGCCAATAGCACATGAGTATATCCATGAGTTAAATAAAGAAACATTTGGAAGAAAAGAAGCCATCATGACAGTTGGTGAAATGTCTTCTACCACGATTGAAAACGGAGCAGCATACTCAAATCCTGAAAACGAAGAATTGTCTATGCTATTTAGTTTCCATCATTTAAAAGTAGATTATTTAGATAGTGAAAAATGGAGTTTAATGCCTTTCGACTTTATGGAATTAAAACAATTATTAAATGATTGGCAAACAGGTATGACAGAAAAAAATGGCTGGAATGCGTTATTTTGGAATAATCATGATCAACCTCGTGCGATTAGTCGTTTTGGTGATCCTGAACATCATTTTTATGCATCAGCAACCTTACAAGCTCAAACGATACATCTGTTGCGAGGAACGCCTTATATCTATCAAGGAGAAGAAATAGGGATGACAAATCCAGGCTTTTCAGAACTAGCTGATTATGTTGATATTGAAACACATAATGCTTATACTGAGTTGATAGAAAAAGGTTTGTCTTCAAATGAGGCCATGGCTATTATTAAAGAGAAATCACGAGACAATAGTCGTACTCCTATGCAGTGGTCAAATGAATTGAATGCTGGTTTTACAACAGGTCAACCGTGGTTGAAAGTAGCGGAAAACTATCCACAGATTAATGTCGAAGAAGAACAAGCAACAGGGAAAATTTTGTCGTATTATAAAAAATTAATTCAATTACGCAAGGAAATGAAAGTTATTTCGGAAGGAAACTATCGAGGGATTTTGTTAGAACATCCAAGCGTCTACGCTTATGTAAGGGAATTTGATGGGACACAATTACTGGTACTAAATCATTTTTATGGTGAATCTGTTAGTCTTGAGATTCCTGAAGAATTTTCAAATCAACAAAGTCGTTACTTAATTGGAAATGGTGAAAAACGAGAGTTGACTCCTACATTCGTATTGGAGCCATACGAAACAGTAGCCTTTTATTTTAACGCTGAAAACAACGGATAAAGAACGCAAAAAGACAGCTTCCTACTATAGGAGCTGTCTTTTTGCGTTCTTTATTTTAATTCATTTGGATTTTTACGACGAGCAAAGTCTACAAAACGAAACCGGTCTAAACGATGTCTAGACTCTGTATATTGAAATAAGGTAGTATCTTCCAAATAAACATCACTACGGACAACCACGACGTGTGTATCACCGTGTAAATCCATCAACCGTTGATCTTCAGAAGTAGCTGGTTCTACTATTATTTCCTTTTGTGCGTAGCTTATAACCAACCCCAACTTATTTTCGATATAGCTATACAAAGAATCTTTAGCCGCTTCATTTGGCACAGCAGAAATAACTGAAGTCAAAAGATAATCTTTATCTAAAATAACGACTTCACCATCAACTTTACGTTGTCTTTCTATGTAGACAACTTGAGTGCTCTCAGGTAGTCTTAACCGTTCAACTAAATAATCAGGTAACTCCATTTTGGTATTTGAAGAGACAACGGTTTGACTATTTATGTGTTGAGCGGTTTGCAGCTCTTTATAGCTAGTTAAGCCAGAGATTGGAAAATCAAAACGTTTCACATCTAAAACGATAGAACCTTTACCTTGTTGTTTTTGGATATAACCATTTTCTAACAATAAAGCCAATGCTTTTCGAATAGTTTCACGAGAAACCTCATATTTTTTTGCTAGTTCATGTTCACTAAGTAAAAGATCTCCCGGCAAATAAATTTGATTAATAATAGCGTTTTGAATTTCCAAAGATATCTCGTTAAATTTATTCATGATAAAATACCTCACATTCCTTGTTTTCCTTATACAGTTTAGCATATTTAGCAACAAAAAGAGTTAAACCGAATCAATTCCTTCAGAACTAGTTATTATAGATAAGATGTAACGCGTTAAAGTAGCAAATAGGCTAAGAAAAACCAAAAAAATACTCTCCCGAATATAAAAAGCATAAGCTTAATTATTTCAGGAGAGTATATTATATACTGAATCTACTGTTAAAAAGGTGATTTAACAAATATAAAACAGATTATTTAGAAACTTGGATGTCCAATGTTTGTCTACCGAAGTTAATTGCTTGATTAAGGTCAGTCATATGAATATCAATACGATTTCCTTTAATAGCACTACCGGTATCTCCAGCAATAAATGTTCCGTGTCCTGGGATAGTGATAGTTGAACCTAGAGGAATGAAGTTTGGATCAACAGCAATAACGTTAGGATTAGAATTTAAATTAATCCCTGTTGCAGTAGTATCGCTTAACTCAGGTTGGTTAGTTGAATAAGCTGTTGCTTGAACGGTAACTGTTTGTCCAGCTGTTTGTTGAGCGGGCTCCGCTGCTGCTGGAGCCGGAGCTTCTGCTGCCGGAGTTTCTGCAGCCGCTACAGGTGTTTCTACAGGAGCTTCTACAGGAGCTTCTTTTTGAACAGGCACTTCTTGTTTTGGAGCTTCTGCTTCAACAGCATCTTTTGAAGGACTTACATCATAACTAACTTTTTCCTTTTCCTTTTCGACGGTAACAGTCGAATGGTCAGCAGATAGAGAAATCGTATTTCCTGTATAAATGATGTTCGCGTTATTTATATCATTAACGTTTACTAAAGAAACAAGAGAAGTTTCGGTTGCAGCTGAAACGGAAGAAAGAGTATCACCCCACTGAATAGTGTATTCAGAGCTACCATCTTCATTATTTTGGATTCCTTTTTTAATCTCAGTGACTGAACGTGCTTCCCATGTAGAAGCGTTATATTCTGCTGCTGCTACTTCTGTTGGGTTTGAAACAGCGATGACACCAGTTAGAGCTAAAGTTGCACTTGCAATAAATAATTTTGATTTTAAGTTAAACATATAAATTTAATCTCCTTTTTTGTTTTCCATGTAGTAGATAGTAATATTTTGACTACATCCGTTAAGAGCAATTGACTATAGTTTTAAAAGCGGCATATTTAATTATGAGCTATTCTATTACTTAAACGAAAGGTTCGTTCCTTCAACATATGCTATCCTACCATGAATAAATGTAAAATAAAGAGAAAAGCCCAATCGTTATACCTTCTTATCATGTTTGTATTATTTGGCTAAAAAATCATCAAAAAAAGTAAAAAATCAGTTTTTTTGTAAGAAAGAGCTCTCTTTGTAATTTTTTAGAAATGTTAATGAATTATTCGTAAAGAACAAGGCGTTTATTCTGAAAAATGATGCGATTTATTGTTATAACCATTAGCAAATAAAAAGAATCGGTATCAGTATGAGCCAAATAAGCAAGAAATAATTCTTATTTAAGGCAATAAGTGAAAAATTTGTAATATAATAACGTTCGTTTTTGAAAGGATTTTGATTGATTCGTACATACACTTTTGATTGATTCGTACATACACTAAGAAATGAATACATTTGAAAATGCTAAATCTCATCGTTCCAGTCGCTTTGCAAAAGAAATAGATTAGGAAATAGATTAGATTGAAGAAGATGCCTATTATAGTAGAAATAAGTTGAGAAGCAATTAAAAAAAGACCAACAGAAGTGAAATAGACAATAGGAAGATAAAACATTAAGTCTATTGTAGTCAAGTTATTGACAAATAGTTAGAGAGCTTGTATAGTCTAAACGGAGCAGTAATAAAAAAATTAGCAACTAATATAAATTTATCTGAATGATAAAAGTAGTCAAAGTGCTTTATCCATTCCATTTGGGGTCAACAAATGGGTGGAGTGGGCGCTTTTTTCGTGCAAAAAATTAAAAGGAGTGAAGGAGTTTGTCATTAGAATTTGAAACAATAGCAGCTATTTCAACACCGCCAGGAGAAGGTGCCATAGGGATTGTTCGTTTGAGCGGAGAAGAAGCATTAAAGATTGCTGATTGTGTTTATAAGTCAGGTACAAAAAAACTAAGAGAACAAAAGAGTCATACCCTTCATTATGGGCATATTGAAAATCCAAAGACAGGTGAAATAGTTGATGAAGTAATGATTTCAGTGATGCGAGCTCCTAAAACCTTTACACGTGAAGACGTTGTTGAAATAAATTGTCATGGTGGAATTACATCTGTTAATCAAGTATTGCAAGTTGTTCTTCAATTTGGTGCTCGTTTAGCTGAACCAGGAGAATTTACTAAGAGAGCATTTTTAAATGGACGGATTGATTTATCACAAGCAGAAGCTGTGATGGACTTGATTAGGGCTAAGACGGATAGAGCTATGCATGTAGCGCTGCAACAATTGGATGGTAATTTATCTACATTAATACGTAATTTACGTTCAGACATACTGGATACTCTTGCTCAAGTAGAAGTCAATATTGACTATCCTGAATACGATGATGTAGAAACACTAACATCACAGTTGTTAGTTGAAAAAGCAAAAATAGTTAAAATTCAAATTCAACAATTATTGCAAACAGCTAGTCAAGGAAAGATACTAAGAGAAGGATTAGCTACAGCGATTATAGGACGTCCAAACGTAGGGAAATCAAGTTTGTTAAATTTTTTATTGCAAGAAGAAAAAGCAATTGTAACTGAAGTTGCCGGAACAACTCGAGATGTTATCGAAGAATACGTAAATGTTAGGGGAGTCCCTTTAAAACTAGTGGATACTGCTGGAATACGTGAAACAGAAGATATCGTAGAGCGAATTGGCGTAGAAAAAAGCCGTCAAGCATTGGCCAATTCAGATTTAGTGTTACTTGTTTTTAACCAAAATGAAAAGTTAACAGAAGAAGATAGTCTATTAATAAAAGCAACCGATCAAAACCATCGTATTGTCATTTTAAATAAAATGGATTTACCGAATAAATTAGATTTAACAAAGCTAGAAACGCTAGTTGAGCCCGCTTCTATTGTAAAAACATCTATTCTAACTAAATCAGGCATTGATATATTAGAAGAAAAAATTGCTAATCTGTTTTTTGCAGGGCAAACAGGTGAAAAAGATGCCACGTATGTTTCTAATGTACGTCATATTGCCTTATTAAACGATGCAGAATCTGCTTTAGACGATGTGATTACGGGAATCGAATCTGGTATGCCGGTCGATCTCGTTCAAATAGACATGACTCGTTGTTGGGAATTACTAGGTGAAATTACCGGAGACAGCGTTCAAGATGAACTATTAACCCAATTATTCAGTCAATTTTGCTTAGGAAAATAATAACTATCCAAAGAAAAGTTATTTTTATATAAAAGATAATAAATGAAACGAAATATGAAATGAGAGGTATGATTTGATGCAACAATACGAAGCAGGTAGTTTTGATATTATAGTAGTAGGAGCAGGACATGCTGGTTCTGAAGCAGCTTTAGCTTCGGCAAGAATGGGGAGCAAAACATTATTAATTACTCTTAACTTAGATATGATTGCTTTTATGCCATGTAATCCATCATTAGGTGGTCCAGCTAAAGGAGTTGTCGTTCGAGAAATAGACGCTCTTGGTGGAGAAATGGGACATAACATTGACAAAACATATATCCAAATGAGGATGTTGAATACTGGTAAAGGCCCAGCTGTGAGAGCTTTACGTGCACAAGCAGACAAATTTATGTATGCAAATGAAATGAAGCGCACGATTGAAACGACTGAAAATCTCGTTTTAAAACAAGGAATTGCAGAAGAATTAATTATAGAAGATGGTATTTGTAAAGGGATTATTACGCATACTGGAGCTATCTACCGTGCAAAAGCTGTTATTTTAACAGCAGGCACCTCTTCTCGTGGACAAATCATTATTGGTGAATTGAAATATTCTTCAGGTCCAAATAATTCTCAACCTTCAATTAAACTTTCAGAAAATCTAATCGAACACGGCTTTGAACTAAATAGATTTAAAACAGGAACGCCCCCACGGGTTAAGGCGTCTACCATTAACTATGAGTTAACAGCAGAACAACCAGGTGATATAAAAGTGAATCACTTTAGCTACGAGACATCAAATAACGTTTATCTAAAAGATCAACTATCTTGTTGGTTAACTTATACAAATGAAAAGACACATAACATCATTCAAGAAAATTTGTATCGTGCACCAATGTTTACAGGTATTGTTGAAGGAGTCGGAGCACGTTACTGTCCGTCAATTGAAGATAAAGTCGTACGTTTCAGTGATAAACCAAGACATCAGTTGTTCTTAGAGCCAGAAGGTCGCCATACAGAAGAAGTTTATGTACAAGGTCTATCTACTTCGCTTCCTGAAGATGTCCAAGAAGATATTCTGCACACGATTGAAGGCTTAGAGAATGCTGAAATGATGAGAAGTGGCTATGCAATTGAATACGATGTCGTTGTTCCTCACCAGTTGCGTCCTTCATTAGAAACAAAAGCGGTTGAAAATCTTTTTACAGCCGGACAAATGAACGGGACATCAGGATATGAAGAAGCTGCGGGCCAAGGGATTATGGCAGGGATTAATGCTGTTCTTAAAATTCAAGGCAAAGAACCTTTTGTGATGAAACGTAGTGCAGGTTATATCGGCGTAATGATTGATGACTTAGTAACAAAAGGGACAAATGAGCCATATCGGTTATTGACATCAAGAGCGGAATACCGGTTGTTGCTACGCCATGATAACGCTGATTTCCGTTTAACAGAAATAGGTTACCAATTAGGCTTAGCTTCAAAAGAGCGCTACGATGCCCTTCTTTTAAAAAAGGAAAAAGTAGAACAAGAGTTGAATCGTTTAGGTCATATTCGATTGAAACCAACAGTAGAAATTCAAGATTTTTTAACAGCAAAAAATATCTCGCCATTAAAAGATGGCATTTTAGCACTTGATTTCTTACGTCGACCAGAAATTTCATACTGGGATATTCTTAAATTTGCTCCATTAGACGAAACGTTGCCTAGAGATGTAGAAGAACAAATTGAAATCCAAGTAAAGTATGAAGGTTATATAAAAAAAGCCATTCAAAAAGTAGACAAGCTAAAAAGAATGGAAAATAAACGAATTCCAGAGAATATTGATTATTCGGTTATCAATGGAATTGCAACCGAAGCAAAACAACGATTAACACTTATTCAACCTGAAACGATTGCACAAGCAAGCCGTATTAGTGGCGTTAATCCAGCTGATATTTCAGTTTTAATGGTTTATGTAGAACAAGGAAAAATTGTAAAAGTATAGGGATAGAATAATAGCTACAATAAAAGCCGGTACAATTAAGGATTAACTTAATTGTACCGGCTTTTATTCATTCAGTAAATTAGATTTTTTTTTCGTTTAATAAATCTTGAATAGCATTAGCATTCTTTAAATCACAAGTAATAATAAGATGATCACCAACATGAATAATAGTGTGTCCATGAGGAAAGATATATTCATTCCCCCTACGCATGGAGGAGATGATGATTTCTTCTGGCCATTCCACGTCATTGATAGCTTTTCTAGATAAAAGGCTATCAGGTCCGATAGTATGCACAAAAGAGTGAGGTTTGCTCACTACTACATTATCGTCATCCGGAATTAAATTTTTCAATAAACTTTCGTAGATTGGTTTAACTCCTAAGAAGTCGGCCATCATATACGCTGTTAAAGAAACAACTGCTAACGGCATTAATTGATTCAAGCCTCCAACCATTTCAGTAACTAATAAGATAGCTGTTAAAGGCGCTTTCCCTATAGCAGTAAAGTAACCAGCCATAGCAAATAAAATAAAATGAGTTAAATACTGAGCATCCATTTTAAAATAATAAATCATAAATTGAGCAAATAGCGCACCAAGAATGGCACCCAGAGATAAAATGGGTAAGAAAATACCTCCAGGAACACTAGCTCCATAAGATATCATCGAGAAAATAAAACGAAAAACAAATAATCCAACTAAAATAGATAGAGATAAATTCCACTTCGGCAGTTGCGAAATAATCCCATGCCCCCCTCCAATCAGTTCTGGCAAATAAAAGCCCATTGGGATAATTAGTAAAAGAGGAATAACCGAATTAAAATGCTCAGGAATAAAGGAAAATAATTGATAAAATTTTGGAAGGATATCTAATAAAACTTTAGAGTAAATCCAGCCTCCAAAACCGAGGAGAATTCCTAATAATGGCAAGTAAATATAATATTTAAGTGGAAGATTTGTTACTGTTCCGATGTCCAATATAGGAGCTAAACCAAAAAAGTTTAAAGAGACGAAGTTGGCAACAACCGCTGATGTAAATGTTGTTATAGCAACTAAAGGAGAGAAGTTGTGATGAACTTCTTCCAATATAAACATTAATCCTGCTATAGGTGCATTAAAAGCAGCTGCTAAACCTGCTCCAGCTCCACTCGATAATAAAACCTTCTCTTCTGTTTCATCTCCTTTTGTTAATTTGCTGACACCCAATCCCACTGAAGCTCCTAATTGAATAGAAGGACCTTCTCTACCAAGAAAAAGTCCAGATCCTATAGCTAATAGTCCGCCGATGAATTTTTTCCATAGGACAGACCACCATTGAACATGAATAATACCTTGAACTTGACCTTTTACTTGAGAAACCCCACTCCCTTTAATGTCTGGGTCGCTTTTAACAAATAAACCAATAATAATAGCGATAGTAATGGAGATAAAAGTCCAAGGAATCAACCATAGAGGTTCTGAATGGAAAAATGTGTATAAAAGGATAATATTTTCAAAAATAATTTCTACACCTAAACGGAATAAACTTACGATGAAGCCCACCAACACCCCAACTACTATTGCTTTAGTGATGTATCGGATTCGTCGATCTTTAAGTGTAGTGAACAATCTTTTCATGCGTTAATCTTCCTTCTCTAAAATATATTTTAAGTCTCACTTAACCATACTACTACTTTTAGGTGGACAGAAACAAGGTTAATAGGTAATTAAGAAAAATTACTTTGCTTTAATAACGAGAGTAGGGTATAATTGATAGCGGATACTTTAATAAACAAAGGTTCCATAGCTCAGTTGGGAGAGCACTACCTCGACAAGGTAGGGGTCGCTGGTTCGAGCCCAGTTGGGACCATAACGAATTGGATAGAAGCCCTTAAAATTTTGGCATAAGTGATTTTCCGCCATGTTTTAGGGCTTATTTTTTTGTCACCCCCTTTTCTACTTACTGGTCCATCCTCGATTGCCATCGTACGAAAGCCACCTTCTAAATTTCCTAATAAAATTTTATTGTAATTTTCCGTCTTATGACCTGTGATCGCAGAGTTTTCGTTGTGAGATTCGCAGTTCCTTGAGTATGAAAAGGCATCCTATAATCACGCAGTAGCGAAAGCTACCTTTAAAGTTATTAAGTCAGATGATGTATGCTATAATTTAGTAAAGATTTAAAGGAGAAAAAATGAAAAAATTAGTTAAGGATATTGGAGATGAATTAAAGCATTTTTTATCCGGAAAGACAATAGATGCGGTTATTCCACCGATAATATATGTAATAGGAAATAATCTGTTCGGACTTAAAGAAGGAATCATACTGGCTCTATCTATTGCTTCTATTTTAGCTCTATTTAGGTTTTTAAAAAAAGAAAAGATTCTTTATGCTCTGGGAGGTATTGCCGGGGTAGCTCTGGCTTCTGGATTTGCATTAATTGCGGACGAGGCAGCAAATTATTTTGTGCCTAAGATAATAGGGAGTGGAGGTTTATTTTTAGTATCTATTATAAGTGTTTTTGTTGGAAAACCTCTTGCAGCAATTTTAAGTCATCTATCAAGAGGTTGGCACTTTGATTGGTTTTTAAGAGATGATATAAAACCAGCTTATAGAGAAGTAACAGTTGTATGGGCAATTTTATTTTTAGGAAGAATGATTCTTCAAATATTTCTATATAACAGAGGGAACTTAACGGAGTTAGGATGGGCAAGTATTTTACTTGGTTTTCCAGCAACTCTGACAGTGTTAATTTTAACACTAATTTATGGAGTATGGAGACTTAAAAGATTAGGTGGGCCTGGTATAGATGAGTTTCAAGAAGGAAAAAATCCACCATGGGAAGGTCAGAAAAAAGGGTTTTAAACGTGTAAATACATTTTTTTAAAAGAATGAGAAAAATGAACTTCAAAAGAGTGTTAAAATTTACTGAATCGTTTACTGATGGCAGTTTCGAGGTTAACAAATGGTGCTCCTAATTAGAGCTACTAAGAGTGGACATAAGCGAATAGTAAATAAAACATGCCCGTTAATGATTTATAAATCATTAACGGGCATGTTTTATTTATCAGCTTTATCAGAAACAACTTAATTAAATAATCTAGCTATAAAAAATGTAATAGTAGAAACAGCTCCCCCTAAAGAGGTTCCCCAAATCAGGTCAATGATAGTAATCTTAAGAGGCCAATCTTTTAGAGTTGCTAAATTGGTTAAGTCATAGGTAGCATAGGTTAACAGTCCTAGGAACATTCCTGCAAATAAAGCATATGTCCAACTATTGTTTTCTATTGCGGGATTAATTACAAAAAACAATAATCCAGCTATAAAAATTAAATAGAAAATAATGGCGGCAACCCAATTAGGTTTAGCACTCATAATAAAACCCAGCTCCCGTTGATACAAATCTTTAGCAATAAACACTAGCCAAATAAGATCAATAATTAGAAATGTAACAAAGGCTATTAAATATTGTGTTAATAATTCCCACATAATTATTCTCCTCCTTTTATGAGTGGTTATTTTTAGGAAACCAAGGAATAAAAGTATTTGTTCTCAATTGATAAGCATCGTAATCTGCTCGTCCTTTATATTTCTTTTCCAACATCCTGACGCCAGAAACGAATACAATAAAGGTTGTCATTAACAAAGACCCACAGACTAGCGACCATTTATTTTTTCATCATTTTCTCATGTGGATAGACTTATAATTCTATGATTTACCTATGTTTCGTTTCACAGGATGGACGGTTAACTTGGAGCTTCAACATAATGTAGCATTGTTACATTATGTTGAAGCTCCAAGACTTCACCGAATATAAAAATATAGCCAGCCGCAACAATAAATCCAAATTCCCACCAATGTCAATAATGTAATGGTTCTTTATAATTTTCCTTACGATAAAAAGTGCAAATAAATAAAACTACAAATACTTGTAATTAGATAAGTTTAAACCACCTATTTTTTTAGTATATAAGATAGTGCAACTGCTCCAGCGCCAGCCCCTACAGCTACAACTGATGAAGTCTCCACAATATATCTAGGTTCTTTACCAATTAATCCTGTGAATAAATGCTCTAATTCTTTGGCCTCTTCTAAATTATTGATGTGAACAATATTATATGATTCTATAGTGTTACTTTTCATTATTTTCCTAACATGTTGCACCAACTTGTTGAGACTACCTTTAGTTGTAAAAGAAATACTATCCAGTTTCCCCTCGCCTGCCTCATCCAAGGTTACAATGGGTTTTAATCCAACTTTTTTCCCTATTCTACCCATAGTTGTGCTTAAGCGGCCAGATTTTATCATATTATCTAAGGTTTTTACACGAACTAATATTTTACTTTTTGGTATATCATTAGTTACTATATTGACTATTTCATTGTGTTTATAGCCTTGACCAATTAAATCAGCAGCTTTTGCGACCAATAATCCTTGGGCTCCTGAATTTTGTTTTGTGTCTATAACATCTATTTTAAAGTTATTAAACTTCGTTCTCTTAGCCACTCTGTTAATCGTATTGTAAGTGCCGCTTAATTGCTTGGAAACTGTCATAATAACCAAGGATTTATAATAAGTAGAAAGATAAATCAAAATATTTTCTATTGTCTTTTCATCCGGTTGTGACGATGTCGGTAAGTCTTTACTGTCTTTAGAATAATCCAATAGTTGTTCAGGCGTTATAGTTAATTTATCAATAAAGGAAGTCTTCTCGAATAATATATTCATATTGATGATATGAATTTGTTCCCTATCTATAAACTCTTGAGGGATATCGGCTATACTATCTGTCAATAGAGCTATGTCTGATTTTCTTCTCAATACAACATCTTGTTGTTTTTTCATATCATCTACTTTTTGGTATTCTATATTGCCATTTTGACGAAGTATTTCAAATACACGCTCTGGTTCGTTGGAATGGATATGAATTCTCATTTGGTTATTATTCGCTGCAACTACTAAAGAATCACCTAAATTATTTAAAATCTTCTTCATGTTTTTTGTGTCTAATTCATTTCCTCTTAGTAAACATTCTGTACAATACCTATAAGTAATCTTAGAATTCATGTCGTGTTCAACTGCGACGTGGATGGTTTCTCTTTGTACTTTATTAATGGATTCTATATCTATCAGATTCCCTTTTTTAAAGTATTCTAGCATGCCATGGATAAAAAAGGCGAAACCGCTGGCGCCTGCATCAACAACTCTTGCTTTTCTTAGCTCTTTTAATTGATATTGTGTCTTTGTCACTGCCGCATTCAATACTTCTGTTGCTGAGGACATGAGTTCTGTAATGTTATTATTTGAACCATCATGTCGGTTTAAAGCTTCTCCCCATTCTCTCATAACCGTTAAGATAGTACCTTCAATAGGTTGTTCTATTGACTCATATGCATAGTCAGCTGCTTTTCTACTAGCTGAAGCATATTGATTGTAATCTATAAATTCTTGATCAGATATTTCCATGCTTAATCCGTAGATATATTGGGCAAATATTATACCTGAATTCCCTCTAGCCCCTCGTATTGCAGCATCAGAAAAAGATTCTAAGGTCTGTTTAACCGTCTCACCCTTCGTTGAATCATTGATAATTGTTTCCATCAATGAAGAAAGGTTAGTACCAGTGTCACCATCTTGTATTGGAAATACATTTATCCTGTTTAAAAATTGTCTATTTGAAACTACTTCATGTGCTCCATGTAAAAATGCATTATACATATCGCCACTAGTTATATTGGTAATTACCATTATTCCCTCTTCCTCCCACGGCTGCACTTATTATGAAATTAAAATATCAAAAGAGTGCATTTAAATCACTAATTATACAGCCTAAATCATGTGTATAATATTAACTCGCATAAGTTAGAATGATTTTACGAATAATTTGGGCTTTTACTATGAATTTATGCCCTTTTCGTTACTACATTTCAATTAGTTTGATAATTAATGTTTTCAATAAATATTGTTAGGTGTTAAATTAAACATAGCTTGTTTTCCAAAATGTGTCAAGCAACTAAGGCCGGGGTTCTATGGTCTAATACTTTGCGTGAGTAACCATCTAACCAACCTAGCAGATAAGATTATCTTCCAAGCCTTCTAGTTACTGTAGATGGGTCTTTCAACTTCAGCATAACTCACTAATTAACACCTGCTATCCATTATCGGTATTTTGAATGGTGGGGCAAATCCATTGCAATCATTTAATGCTCTGAAATATACTGAGGGAGAAAATAGGATAAGACACTTTCTACCTGAAATTGATTGGATACTTGAATGGGTATATGATAGTTGCTTGTTAAATTTTGTTAGTCAAGAGAGGTTTTTTTCTTATTTAACGATTCTAGGTAGAGTCTTATACATCAAAAATCAGTGAAGATCCATGAAATTAGTAACATGCTACATTTCTAAATCACGACCACTATATACGAATTCACTTATATATTCGACTTTGGTGTTTTTTCTATCATAAAGTTAATTTATTCGAATGATGTAATGTGGTAGGTTGTGTGAGATGAAATTTTTCTTCTATATAACATACTAAATAATATACTAAAATAACAAGTTTTTTTAAATGATATTAAACTGTTACATGCCTATTAGTTGGGATCATAACGAATTTTATTTTAAAAAATTCGATGTGACTAACCGTTTAATCTTTATTTATTTATAAAATTTATCATAAAAAATGTGGTTTAGGCATTGCACTTAGACTTGATTTGTTATACAGTTAGACAGATGAACCTGTGAAACAAATTAGTGTTTCACACTATCAAAGGAGTTGTCTTATGAATCCGGAAGAGTTTAAATTAGCCCTTCAGAATAAAGGGATTGACGTTAACGAGAAACAAATGAAGCAGTTTGATAATTATTTGATACTTTTGCAAGAATGGAATGAAAAAATTAATTTAACCGCGATTACTGAAAGTGAAGAAGTCTATTTAAAGCACTTTTACGATTCAATAACAGCTGGATTGTATATGGATTTTAATAAAGGGGTCCAAAGCTTATGTGATGTAGGTGCTGGTGCTGGGTTTCCGAGCATCCCCCTAAAAATTATTTTCCCAAAATTGAAAGTAACAATTGTAGATTCTTTAAATAAAAGAATTCAATTTTTGACTATTTTAGCAGAAACGTTACAATTAGAGGATGTTCATTTTTATCATGATCGTGCTGAATTGTTCGGTCAAAATCAACAGTTTCGTGAAACATTTGATTTTGTAACAGCTCGTGCTGTTGCTCGGATGAGTGTTTTAGCCGAGTTATGCTTACCGTTGGTAAAAAAAGGTGGAATTTTCATAGCTTTAAAAGCTAGTAGTAGCGATAGTGAAATGAAAGAAAGTAAAAAAGCTATTGCAACACTTGGCGGGAAGTTTCGAAAAGAATTTATTTTTGAATTACCTAAAGAGGCAGGGGAAAGACACATCCTATTAATAGATAAGAAAAAAGAGACACCCAAAAAATACCCAAGAAAACCAGGAACACCTAACAAAAGTCCTTTATAAAAAAATTGAATAAAGAGCGAAAAATGATGGATCATTTGGAACAAATGCGTAAGAGAAAGATACGCACTTGTATTCTTTCTCTTTTTTTAATTTTTTAAAAACAAGATACAGTCACAATCATAGATGGAGGGAAAAGAATGGCACGAATTATAGCAGTCGCAAACCAAAAAGGCGGAGTGGGGAAAACTACTACAACAGTCAATTTAGGCGCTTGTTTGGCTTATTCTGGTAAAAAAGTCTTATTGGTCGATATTGATGCTCAAGGAAATGCAACTAGCGGGTTAGGTGTTCGTAAAGTTGATGTAGAAAAAGATATCTATGATATTTTAGTAAATGAAACCCCAATTGAAGAAGTTGTGTTGCCTTCTTCTAGAGAAAACTTATGGGTTGTGCCCGCTACAATTCAATTAGCCGGTGCAGAGATTGAACTGACGAATCAAATGGCACGTGAGACTAGATTAAAACAAGCGTTAGCCAAGATTTCGGATGACTACGATTTTGTTCTAATCGATTGTCCACCTTCATTAGGCCACTTAACCATCAATGCATTTACAGCAAGCGATACAATTTTAATCCCAGTTCAATGCGAATATTATGCTCTTGAGGGATTAAGCCAGTTATTGAATACCGTTCGTTTAGTGCAAAAACACTTCAACCCAGATTTGAAAATTGAAGGCGTATTGTTGACGATGTTAGATGCAAGAACCAACCTTGGTTATGAAGTAGTCGATGAGGTTAAAAAATATTTCCGCGAGAAGGTATACAAGACCATTATTCCTCGCAATGTCCGTTTGTCGGAAGCTCCAAGTCATGGCTTATCCATTATTGATTATGATCCGCGCTCAAGAGGAGCAGAAGTTTATATGGAGTTAGCAAAGGAAGTGTTAGCGAATGGTTAATAAAAATAGTAAAGGTCTAGGCAGAGGAATTGACGCTCTTTTTAGTGAGTACTCTGACTTGGATAAAATTGATGTCTCAAGTGAACGGATTCAAGAGATTAATTTAGAAGAAATTCGGCCCAATCCTTATCAGCCTCGTAAAACTTTTGATGAAGAAGCGCTCAATGAATTGGCTCGTTCAATCAAACAATCTGGCGTATTCCAACCTATAATTTTACGTGAATCAACGATTAAAGGTTATGAAATCATTGCAGGGGAACGACGTTTTAGAGCTTCTAAGCTAGCAGGCAAGTCAACGATACCTGCAATCATCCGTGAATTTGATGAAGAAAAAATGATGGAAGTTGCTGTTTTAGAGAACTTACAAAGAGAAGACTTAACGTCACTTGAAGAAGCAGAAGCTTATGATATGTTGATGAAAAAGTTGAAATTAACACAAGAAGATGTAGCTGCTCGTTTAGGGAAGAGCCGTCCATACATTGCAAATTATTTGAGATTACTAGGCTTGCCAGAAATAGTCAAACAAATGCTTCAAGCTAATGATATCTCAATGGGACAAGCGCGAACGTTATTAGGGCTAAAAGATAAGAAACAAATCGTTAAACTAGCCAAAAAGGTCATGAAAGAAAATTTAACGGTTCGTCAATTAGAGCAATTAGTTAACAAAATGAATCATCCTAAAGAACAAATTGAGAAAACAGAAAAAACAGCTAAAAAACCTTACTATATTCGTGAAAGTGAAGAAAGATTAATGGACAAGTTTGGAACGTCTGTTATAATTCACGAAAAAGATAAAAAAGGAAAAATCGAAATTGAGTATCTTTCGACCGAAGATTTAACTCGTATTTTAGATGTTCTAGATATTCAATTTGATGATGAATAGGTAAATTGAAACAGGAGTGTGAAGAGATGTATGATCTAAATGATGTGGTTGAAATGAAAAAAGCTCATCCATGTGGAGAAAATCGCTGGGAAATTATTAGGATGGGTATGGATATTCGTATCAAATGTTTAAAGTGTGGACACATGGTGATGATGCCAAGAAGAGAATTTGAAAAGAAGATGAAAAAAGTATTGGAACATACTGAGAAAAAATAATAAGGCACTAAACTAAAATATGAAAAGAAAGAGTGAAATAAGAATGGCATTAACAGCAGGAATTGTAGGATTACCAAACGTAGGAAAGTCAACTCTTTTCAACGCAATAACAAAAGCAGGAGTAGAAGCAGCAAATTATCCGTTCGCTACAATCGATCCCAATGTAGGAGTTGTTGAAGTACCTGATTACCGTTTAGATCGTTTAACGGAGTTAGTTGTACCTAAAAAGACTGTACCAACAACATTCGAATTTACAGATATTGCTGGTATCGTGAAAGGTGCGAGTAAAGGAGAAGGTTTAGGGAATAAATTTTTAGCCAACATTCGTCAAGTAGATGCTATTTGTCATGTAGTGCGTTGTTTTGATGACGATAACATCACTCATGTAACGGGTAAAGTTGATCCCTTATCAGACATTGAAACGATAAATCTCGAATTGATTCTAGCAGATCTTGAATCTGTTGAAAAACGCTATACTCGAGTAGCTAAAATTGCTAGAACAAAAGATAAAGAAGCTTTAATAGAAGCGGCTATCTTAGAAAAAGTGATAGCTACACTAGAAAAAGGCGAGTCTGCTCGGACACTTGATTTTGATGAAGAAGAAGAAAAATATGTTCAACAATTATTCTTGTTAACTACAAAACCTGTTTTATATGTAGCCAACGTTGCCGAAGAAGAAGTAGCAAATGTAGATAATAACAAATACGTAAAATTAGTTCGTGAATTTGCTGAAAACGAGAAATCTGAAGTGGTTGTTGTCTGTGCTCGAATTGAAGAAGAAATTGCTGAATTAGAAGATGATGAAAAAGGAATGTTTTTAGAAGATCTTGGAATTGCAGAATCAGGATTGGATAAATTGATTCGTTCGACTTATTCATTACTAGGATTGGCAACTTATTTTACAGCTGGGGTTCAAGAAGTAAGAGCTTGGACGTTTAAACAGGGAATGAAAGCTCCTCAAGCCGCTGGAGTTATCCATACAGATTTCGAAAGAGGATTCATACGTGCAGAAACGGTTTCGTTTGAAGACTTAAATAAATATGAAAACATGCAAGCTGCCAAGGAAGCTGGACGTGTCAGATCAGAAGGAAAAGAGTACATTGTTCAAGATGGAGATGTTATGTTGTTCCGCTTTAATGTATAATAAGAGAGTTAATAGCTCTACCTATGATTAATTTGTAAGATTCAATAAGGAGGCTTTTCGATTGGTAGTAGAAAACATAAATGAACAAGCAGCTGTACAAGAAGAAAATAAAAAACTCTTTCAAGAGTTGACTAAAAGAAACGAGCAATACATGATGAACTTGGATAAAGCTTTGATTGCAGCGAATATTTCTGAAGAAAAACGCGACGCTGTCTATAATGAGATGTTAAAGAGCTTAATTAAAGGTCAAAAATCTGGTCAAACAGCTCGTCAATTATATGGAACGGTAACAGAATACACGAATGTATTATTAGCTTCTCCAAAAGAAAAGGATAAAGGACGTTCTGAAGACTGGAAAATCGTGTTAGATGGTGGTTTATTAATGGGAGCTATGTTTGCTTTGATTACTGGGTTATCTGCTTTCATTGGTAGTGGGCAAGGGTCTGAAATGGGTATAATAACCATGATTTTAAACTTTATTATCGGTGGTTTTGTTATTCTATTGATTTCTAAAAATGTACCTGATAAAAATAAAGACAAAAAAATAAGTACATTCCGCTATATACTAATCTCAACAGCTGGCATGTTAGGTTGGATGTTTGTTATGACCGTTTCAATGGCTCTTATTCCAAGTTCTATCAACATTTTGATGTCAGCAGGTGTTAATATTGCTATTGGGATAGCGGCGTTTGCAGCTAAGATATACTTTAAGCGTAAATTGGATATTCATGGTGGTTTATTCTAAAAAAATAAGGCTTTTAAACTCTTAACAGGTCAAAGAGTTTAAAAGCTTTTTCTAACAATTTCACCTTAAAAATCTAAGTTTCAACCTAAAAAAATAGAGTGGATCATTAGAGGCACTTCATTTTTAAAAACTAGTCTTGACGGACGGTTGTATCTCTGTTATTTTTGTAAGTAAAATATTAACCGGATTTTAAGTGGAAAATAAAAAGGAGTGTTTAACTAAATGTCGAATTGGGAAACGAAATTTGTAAAAAAAGGCTTCACGTTTGATGATGTTTTATTGGTTCCTGCCGAAAGTCATGTTTTACCAAATGAAGTTGATTTGAGTATTCAATTAGCTAAAAATATTAAATTGAATGTTCCAATTATGAGTGCCAGCATGGATACCGTTACTGATTCAAACATGGCTATTGCTATGGCTCGTCAAGGTGGATTAGGTGTTATTCATAAAAATATGAGTGCAGAAGAACAAGCCGGCGAAGTCAGAAAAGTAAAACGTTCTGAAAGTGGCGTCATTATAGATCCTTTCTTCTTAACTCCCACTCACTTAATTTCTGATGCTGAAAAATTGATGGGACGTTACCGTATTAGCGGTGTTCCAATTGTTGATAATATGGAAGATCGTATCTTAGTAGGGATATTAACGAATCGTGATTTGCGTTTTGTTACGGACTATACTACGCCGATTAATGATATTATGACAAAAGATCATTTAGTTGTCGCTCCCAAAGGAACTTCATTGAAAGAAGCAGAAGAAATTCTACAAAAACACAAAATCGAAAAATTACCAATTGTTGACGAAACTGGTCGTTTAAGCGGATTGATTACCATTAAAGATATTGAAAAAATTCTTGAGTTTCCTAATGCAGCAAAAGATAGTCACGGTCGCTTGTTAGTAGCAGCAGCTGTTGGTGTTACTACGGATACATTTGAACGGACGCAGTCTTTAATTGATGCAGGTGTTGATGCAATTATTGTGGATACTGCGCACGGACACAGTGCCGGAGTTATACGTAAAATTAA
Organism: Carnobacterium funditum DSM 5970; assembly: GCF_000744185.1. Classification (NCBI taxonomy): domain Bacteria; kingdom Bacillati; phylum Bacillota; class Bacilli; order Lactobacillales; family Carnobacteriaceae; genus Carnobacterium; species Carnobacterium funditum. The sequence continues at coordinate 1,610,239 of NZ_JQLL01000001.1, forward strand.
GGAAATACGTGATGCATTCCCTGGGATTACATTAATTGCTGGGAATGTAGCTACTGGAGAAGCAACTAGAGCGCTATATGATATTGGTGTTGATGTTGTTAAAGTTGGAATTGGTCCTGGATCTATTTGTACAACTCGTGTTGTTGCAGGAGTAGGTGTTCCTCAACTTACCGCTATTTATGATGCAGCAGAAGTTGCTCGAGAATACGGTCGTACTATTATTGCTGATGGTGGGATTAAATATTCTGGAGATATCGTTAAGGCGCTAGCAGCCGGTGGACATGCTGTCATGTTAGGGAGTATGTTAGCAGGAACAGATGAATCTCCTGGGGAATTTGAAATTTTCCAAGGGCGTCGTTTTAAAACCTATCGCGGAATGGGTAGTTTAGCTGCAATGGAGCATGGGTCAAGTGACCGTTATTTCCAAAGTGGCGTAAATGAAGCTAATAAAATGGTTCCAGAAGGAATTGAGGGACGAGTTGCTTATAAAGGAGGCGTTTCAGATATTATCTTCCAAATGCTTGGTGGATTAAGATCAGGGATGGGATACGTTGGAGCAGCAAACTTAAAACAACTACGTGATGATGCACAATTTATTCAAATGAGCGGTGCTGGATTAAGAGAGTCTCACCCACACGATATCCAAATTACGAAAGAAGCACCAAACTATTCTATTCAATAATAGAATAAGTAAAAACCGTTTCTAAAATTTTATGCTTAGCTAAACTAAGTTAGCCACTGTTTCTTTATACAGTTGTGCTAACTTAGTTTTTTAACAAAAACTTTAGTAATTTCTGGTATGCTAGATGAAAATATGGCCAAAATGAGGTGGAAGTATGAAGATTTTAGTAGTTGATGATGACAAAGAAATTGTTGAACTGTTAAGTATTTATATTAAAAATGAAGGTTATGAAGTAGAGAAGGCTCATAATGGCAAAGATGCATTAGCTAAGCTAACAAACCAAAAGGATATTGATTTAATGGTACTAGATGTGATGATGCCAACATTAGATGGGATTGAAGTAGTTAAAACTGTCCGTCAAGATTCACAGATACCTATTTTGATGTTAAGTGCTAAAACAACGGATATTGATAAAATTAAAGGATTAATTTCTGGAGCAGATGATTATGTAGCAAAGCCATTTAATCCTTTGGAGGTAATGGCCCGCATTAAGTCACTCTTGAGGCGGAGTACGTATAAGAATGCTCAAGAAGAAGGATTAGATAAATTAGAAATTGGTCCTTTAATTATTAGCAAAGAATCTCACGAAGTCTGGACACTGACAAATCAATCCATTCAGTTAACTGCTTTAGAGTTCGGGATTTTATATTTATTGGCCAGTCATCCAAATCGTGTATTTAGTGCAGATGAAATTTTTGAAAGAGTATGGCAACAAGAAAGTTTGATCTCTGCTAAAACCGTTATGGTTCACGTTAGTCATTTACGTGACAAAATAGAAGAAGCAACAGGTGGAGAAAAAGTCATTCAAACGGTTTGGGGCGTAGGGTATAAAATTGAAAATCGTTAAATTAAAAAGCCGTTCAAAGTATAGGAGTTGAAGCAGAGCTTGAAAATTACTAGAAAAGAAAAAAGTCAGTTAATTCTTGAAGGGTTAATCACAATGGGAATGATTGGTCTATTATACTATGCTGTATTTATTATTCTTAGTCGGGTGGTATTGGCTTTTCCAGAAATAATCCGTTCACTATGGATATTTGGTGATGCAATCATTAGCATTCAGAGCAATCAAGTGATTTCGATTACTCCATTCTTCGGGTTCATTCTTTTTATCATTGCAACGATTGCAATTAATTGGCGTCTAAAAAGACGGTATAGACAAATGCAACTAAATCATATTATCAGCGAACTTCATTATATTGCAGATGGTCATTATGAACACAGAATTGCGACAGACTTCAGTAGCGATATGAAAAAAGTAGTAGAGAGCATACACGTGTTGGTAGATAGTACTGTCCAAGCGATGGAAGAAGAACGTAGGATAGAACAATCTAAAGATGAACTCATTACAAATGTTAGTCATGATATTCGTACGCCATTGACATCAATTATTGGTTATTTAGGGTTAATTGAACAAGGCAGTTACAAAGATGAAGAAGAACTATTGAAGTATACGCACACCGCTTATAAAAAAGCCAAACAAATGAAAATATTAGTTGAAGATTTGTTCGAGTATACACGAGTTCGTCAAACAACAACTCCTTTAACACTAAGTGAATTTGATATGGTGCAATTGTTAGAACAATTAGCAGCTGATTTTGAGCTAGAATCTAAAAAGAAAAATATGCAAATTGAAGTAAACTCTAAACAAAGCATTATTATGATGGAAGCTGATACAGAAAAGATTGTGCGGGTATTTAATAATTTAGTCTCAAATGCTTTGAACTATGGAGATGATGGATTACAGGTTTCAATCGAAGTTGAACAAGTTGGGAATGAAGTCATCGTTTCTGTTAACAATGATGGTAGCCCTATTCCGGCTCAATCATTAAATCAGTTATTTGATCGTTTTTATCGTGTAGAAGAATCCCGGTCACAAGAAACGGGTGGGACGGGTCTAGGTCTAGCAATAGCACAAAGTATTGTAGAGCTTCATGGCGGTTATATCTATGCTAAATCTGATGAAAACTTGACTCAATTTATTGTACATTTTCCGCTACATCCAAGACAAAAAAACACCCGAATTGTTTCACGTGAATCAAAATGAGATAATACATTTAAAAACAAGCGCCATTTAACGAATAATGAAAAATAAGGTTGTTTTTTTCACTGGAATTCGCTAACATAGAAAAGTGAGTGGGAAATCCCATTTAAATCGTAAAATTTATTGAGGAGAATTTAATCAAATGAGAAAAACAATGAAATTTGGACTGGTAACAGTCATTACATTAATGATTGGAACCTTCCTTCCCGTTTCCAATTTAACATCAACAGTATCTGCAGCAGCAGCGACTCCGGAAATTGAAGCTGAAGCGGCCTTTATTCTTGAACCTAGTACGGGCAAAATTTTAATGAACCAAAATGGAGATAAAAAATTGGGAATTGCTTCAATGACGAAGATGATTTCAGAGTACCTTATTTTTGAAGCTCTTGAAAAAGGTGATATTAAATGGGATCAAGCTGTACCCATTAGTGATTATGCTCAACAACTCAGTCAAGACAATTCTTTATCGAATGTTCCATTGAGACAAGATGAAACGTATACGTTTAAAGAATTATATCAAGCGATGGCAATCTATTCCGCAAATGCTGCGACTGTAGCGATGGCTGAAGCGGTTGCTGGAAGCGAACCAGAATTTGTGGATATGATGCGAGAAAAAGTTGAATCTTGGGGAATTAAAGATTATGACCTGTACAATAGTACAGGTTTATCTAACTCAGATTTAATGGGTCATATGTATCCTGGTAGTAACGAAAACAGTGAAAATGCTATGTCAGCTCGTTCTATCGCACTTGTAGCACAGAAATTACTGAAGTCTTATCCAGAAGTATTAGAAACAACATCTATTCCTAAAATGACTTTCAAAGAGGGAACCTCAGATTTTATCGAAATGGATAACTGGAATTGGATGCTAAAAGGATTAGTGTCTGAGCGTGAAAACGTTGATGGATTGAAGACAGGCACAACTGATTTTGCTGGAGCGACCTTCACGGGAACAGCAGAAGAAAATGGAATGCGTATTATCACGGTAGTCATGAATGCTACTGATGGACAAAAAGACTTGCAGAAACGGTTTGTAGAAACCGACAAAATGATGGACTGGGCTTTTTCAAATTGGGAGAAAGTTCAAGTTTATAAAAAAAATGATCGTTTAGATGAAATCAAACCATTAGAAGTTGAAAAAGGGAAAACAGACAACTTGAAAGTTGTAGCAGCTTCAGATATGTCTTTGTTAGTCCCTGTTAACACGGACTTGAAAGATAAAGAAGTTACTTTTACTGCTAAGAAGAAGGCATTGAATGAATCTAAAAAAGTAGAAGCACCCATTAAAAAAGGTGCGAAACTAGGCACTGCTGAAATTTTAGTAAAAGGCGATGATTTAGGTTATATCAATGGTGATTCAGGTGAAAAAGTAGAAGTTATTGCTTCTGAAGAAGTAGAAAAAGCAAATGTTTTTGTGTTAGCTGGACGCTGGATTAAAGTGTTTGTTTCCGATTTATTTTAGTTGAGAATCAAATAAAAAAGTGAAAGAACAAATTCTTTTTATAAGGAATTTGTTCTTTTTTTGAATAAATCAATCAGGAAGGTATGACATAAATAGGCTTTTAGACTACGAACTCACAAAAGGGAGTGTTAATCTTTCCTCCTTCTTTACTCTGATTTGATAGTAGTATTGTATTGTATTCACAAAAACGGATGATTTCCAGATAATGTCTTTCTAACTTATCCATTTTAGTGAAAATGGATAAGTATAGGCTATTTCTCATTCAGCTTGTCAAAAAAGAACAGAGACGGACAAGGTAAGGCCAAGTGACAAACAAAAATTGTTCTAGTAAAAAAATAGTGCTATAAGCCCAATAAATCGATTTTTTTATACTTAAAAGGTGCAAAGGAATCAAAAGGAGAGGAGTGTTAAAATAAACTTTTAGTAGGTTTCTAGAAAAGCTATAAATTATTTAGAAGAATAATAGAGTGTTAAATGACAAAGCTTATTTTCGTTGACTTAACAGCAAAGTTTAGGTAAACTGTAGTCATATAATTAAATAGATTTGAACGTTAGTAGTGCGAGATAGTAAAGTAAATAAATACAACCAGAGAGTCAGTGGTAGGTGCGAACTGATGGTTTATTTATTTGAATCCGTCGTATGAAGTAAACAATGAAATCAAGATAAAATTTGACTAAATTGTTTCAGCTCCAGACTGTTATCTGATGTAAAGTGTAGAAGTGAGTTATAAAATACTTCTAAATTTGGGTGGTACCGCGATTATTCAAGGCCATTTCGTCCCTGTGTTTTATTTGGGATGGAGTGGTTTTTTTGTTTGCTTAAATAGGATAGAAAAAATAGTATGAAAAAGGAGAGATTGAGATGTTAGATGTTAAAAAATTACGCAATGATTATGAGAATATAGCTATTAAATTAGTAAACCGTGGTGTAAAACAAGAGGTTTTAGATAGGTTTATGGCATTGGATGAAAAAAGAAGAAAACTTTTAGTTGAAACAGAAAATTTAAAAAAATACCGTAATGATGTTTCAGGAGCAATTGCCTCTTTAAAACGCAATAAAGAAGATGCAGATAGTAAAATTAAAGAAATGCGTGAAGTTGGAGACGAAATCAAGCTTAAAGACAATCAACTTGAGATAATAGATCATCAAATAGAAGATATTGCTTCAGGGTTACCTAACTTGCCCCATGAATCTGTACCGGTTGGCAATGATGAAGCAGATAACCTTGAGATAAGAAAATGGGGAACACCAAAAACAGTTGATTTCGTAGTTAAGTCCCATTGGGAAATTGCAGAATTACTTGATATTGTTGATTTCGAACGAGGTGCAAAAGTTGCTGGTAGTCGTTTTGTATTCTATAAAGGACTCGGTGCTCGATTGGAACGTGCAATCTATAACTTTATGCTGGACTTGCATACAGAAGAACATGGTTATACCGAGATGATTACACCTATTCTAGTTAATGGTGAATCTATGTATGGAACTGGACAATTTCCTAAGTTTAAAGAAGACGTTTTTCAAATTCAAGATAGAGATTTAACTTTAATACCAACAGCAGAAGTACCGTTAACAAATTATTACCGAAATGAGATTTTAAAAGAAGAACAGTTGCCAGCTTATTTTACAGCATTAAGCCCTTCATTTAGATCTGAAGCAGGAAGTGCCGGAAGAGATACTCGTGGATTAATTCGACTACACCAATTTAATAAGGTTGAAATGGTTAAGTTTAGTAAACCAGAAAATTCATATGATGAACTCGAGAAAATGACAAATAACGCTGAAGCTGTGCTACAAAAACTAAATCTTCCGTATCGAGTTTTAGCACTGTGTACTGGAGATATGGGCTTTTCTGCAGCTAAGACCTATGATTTAGAAGTGTGGATTCCTGCTCAAGACGTTTATCGTGAAATTAGCTCTTGTTCAAATACAGAAGCTTTTCAGGCTAGACGTGCGAAAATTCGTTATCGTAATGAAGCAACAGAAAAATTGGAGTACGTACACACGTTAAACGGTTCGGGATTAGCTGTAGGAAGAACATTTGCTGCTATTTTAGAAAATTATCAAGAAGCAGATGGAACTGTTAAAATTCCGGAAGTTTTGATTCCTTATATGGGTGGAATTACTGAAATCAGAAAATAAAAATCATAACTGACTCTTTCAAGACGTATCTTGATACTAGATTTTTTAGTCTACTATTAAAATACGTTTTTGTATATTTATTTTAAATAGCTCAAGTCAAATAATTGGTAATTTGAACGATATTCATTTAGTATAAGTTAAATATTAGCTAACAAAAAATAAGTATACTAAATGATATCGGAGGAAAAATGATGAAAGCAATAGTAATTGAAAATTATGGTGGCAAAGAAGAATTAAAAGAAATGCAAGTAGAAAATCCTAAAGCTAAAGCAAAACAAGTAGTTGTTGAAGTGAAAGCTACATCTATCAACCCAATCGACTGGAAGCTACGTGAAGGTTACCTACAACAAATGATGGATTGGCCATTCCCAATTATTCTTGGGTGGGATGTAGCAGGAGTAATTAGCGAAATTGGAGAAGGAGTAATAGATTGGAAAGTAGGAGATGAAGTCTTCGCTCGTCCAGAAACAACTCGTTTTGGCACGTATGCTGAATACACAATAGTAGATCAAGCTCTACTTGCTAAAATTCCAGACAACGTTAGTTTTGAAGAAGCAGCAGCTGTTCCGCTTGCTGGTTTAACAGCTTGGCAAGGTTTATTTGATCATGGTAAGTTGAAAAAAGGTGAAACAGTTTTAATTCATGCTGGTGCAGGCGGAGTCGGAACTTACGCGATTCAGTTAGCAAAATCTATTGGTGCTAAAGTGATTGCCACGGCTAGTAAAAAAAATCGTGAATTATTAGTTGAATTAGGTGCAGATCAAGTCATTGACTACAAAACAGAAAACTTCGCAGAAATTTTAGATGGAGTAGATTTAGTTTTAGATACAATGGGTGGAGAAATACAAAATGATAGTTTTAAAGTCTTGAAACCAAAAACGGGTCGAATGATTTCTATTGTAGGTCTTGCTGATGAAGAAGTTAGAAAACAGTATGATGTAGAATTTGAAAGCATTTGGCTAGACCCTAATGGACAAGAGCTAACAGAGATTGCGGATTTAATGGCAGCGGGAAATGTTAAATCAATTATTGGTTCAAAATTCCCACTCTCTGCAAAGGGAATTTATGATGCACATGAACTAAGTGAAACACATCATGCTCTTGGGAAAATCGTCATTGTTGCTAATTAAGGCAGTATATGGCCTATGAAAGATAGTTAGATAAATCGTTATTTTTTAAAAAATAATTGTGTTCTTATATAAAAGAACCATATAATATCTTCTCTTAAATTGTCGTGATATAATCTATCTAGAATTGTAATGGAGGGGGAAATAAAGTTGAGTGAGCAAAATTTTCAAAAAGCTACATTTGCTGGAGGATGTTTTTGGTGCATGGTGAAGCCATTTGATACACAGCCAGGCATACAGGCAGTTATTTCAGGATATACTGGTGGACACACGGTTAATCCCACTTATGAAGAGGTTTGCAGTGATACAACAGGGCACACAGAAGCTGTCCAAATCACTTTTGATTCAGAGATAATGAGTTACAAAGATTTAGTAGAAATCTATTGGAGACAAACTGATCCAACAGATGCAAGTGGCCAGTTTGCAGATAAAGGTTCATCTTATCGCCCGGTAATTTTTTATCATAATGAAGAACAAAGGCAGATAGCGGAATCTTCTAAATTAGCTTTACAAAATAGTGGACGATTTAAAAAAACAATTGTCACAAGTGTTGAACCAGCAGAAACTTTTTATCCTGCTGAAATCTATCATCAAGAGTTCTACAAAAAAAATCCTACACATTATTCACGGTATAGTAAAGGATCTGGTAGAGTTCGCTTTATCGAAAAGAAATGGAAAGATAACTAGCAAGACAAAAAATAAGAATTCTTCGTTTTTTTAAACGAAGAATTCTTATTTTTAAAAAAACGAACAATAACGAACGGAAATAAAGAATTGATTAGTTTTTATAGCTATGAAGGAATGAATTTCAGCTTTAATAAAATGAATGTTTGTTTTTAAAAAACAACAACTTTATTGTCTGAAAATCATTGACGGATCTATGCTTAGCTGTTATATTAGTAGATGTCGCAGCGATACAACGCAGCAACGAAACAAAAAAATATTTAAAAGTTGTTGACAAGTTAAACAACTTCTGGTAATATTTAGAAGTTGTCAAAACGACAACGGCAAACAAATTAGACCTTTGAAAACTGAACAAAGTAAAACAATAAACTGTGTACGGCGGTTCGACCAAGGGTCGAACCAAAAGAAACAAAGTGAAAGTAATTTCGCTAGCAAGTCATTTTAATGAGCTTCAAGCATCGTTAAAAAGCGAAGCAATCCTAACGGGTTGGTTCAACTTTTATGAGAGTTTGATCCTGGCTCAGGACGAACGCTGGCGGCATGCCTAATACATGCAAGTCGAACGCTTCTTTTCTATTGAGTGCTTGCACTCGACTGGAAAGAGGAGTGGCGGACGGGTGAGTAACACGTGGGTAACCTGCCCATAAGTGGGGGATAACATTCGGAAACGGATGCTAATACCGCATAATTCTGATTGCCGCATGGCGAACGGATGAAAGGTGGCTTCGGCTACCGCTTATGGATGGACCCGCGGCGTATTAGCTAGTTGGTGAGGTAATGGCTCACCAAGGCAATGATACGTAGCCGACCTGAGAGGGTGATCGGCCACACTGGGACTGAGACACGGCCCAGACTCCTACGGGAGGCAGCAGTAGGGAATCTTCCGCAATGGACGAAAGTCTGACGGAGCAATGCCGCGTGAGTGAAGAAGGTTTTCGGATCGTAAAACTCTGTTGTTAGAGAAGAACAAGGATGAGAGTAACTGCTCATCCCCTGACGGTATCTAACCAGAAAGCCATGGCTAACTACGTGCCAGCAGCCGCGGTAATACGTAGATGGCAAGCGTTGTCCGGATTTATTGGGCGTAAAGCGAGCGCAGGCGGTTCTTTAAGTCTGATGTGAAAGACCCCAGCTCAACTGGGGAAGGTCATTGGAAACTGGAGAACTTGAGTGCAGAAGAGGAGAGTGGAATTCCATGTGTAGCGGTGAAATGCGTAGATATATGGAGGAACACCAGTGGCGAAGGCGACTCTCTGGTCTGTAACTGACGCTGAGGCTCGAAAGCGTGGGGAGCAAACAGGATTAGATACCCTGGTAGTCCACGCCGTAAACGATGAGTGCTAAGTGTTGGGGGGTTTCCGCCCCTCAGTGCTGCAGCTAACGCATTAAGCACTCCGCCTGGGGAGTACGGCCGCAAGGCTGAAACTCAAAGGAATTGACGGGGACCCGCACAAGCGGTGGAGCATGTGGTTTAATTCGAAGCAACGCGAAGAACCTTACCAGGTCTTGACATCCTTTGACCACTCTAGAGATAGAGCTTTCCCTTCGGGGACAAAGTGACAGGTGGTGCATGGTTGTCGTCAGCTCGTGTCGTGAGATGTTGGGTTAAGTCCCGCAACGAGCGCAACCCCTATTATTAGTTGCCAGCATTCAGTTGGGCACTCTAGTGAGACTGCCGGTGATAAACCGGAGGAAGGTGGGGATGACGTCAAATCATCATGCCCCTTATGACCTGGGCTACACACGTGCTACAATGGATGGTACAACGAGTCGCAAGATCGCGAGGTCAAGCTAATCTCTTAAAGCCATTCTCAGTTCGGATTGCAGGCTGCAACTCGCCTGCATGAAGCCGGAATCGCTAGTAATCGCGGATCAGAACGCCGCGGTGAATACGTTCCCGGGTCTTGTACACACCGCCCGTCACACCACGAGAGTTTGTAACACCCGAAGTCGGTGAGGTAACCCTTTTGGGAGCCAGCCGCCTAAGGTGGGATAGATAATTGGGGTGAAGTCGTAACAAGGTAGCCGTATCGGAAGGTGCGGCTGGATCACCTCCTTTCTAAGGATATAACGGAACCGTCACAGTTGTTTTACTTTGCTCAGTTTTGAGAGGTCTAATCTTCTCAAACAGTAAGTTAGTTGTTCTTTGAAAACTGGATAGTGTTTAACATGTAAGAAAAGCAAGAAACCAAGAAAACATCGCGTTTTATTTTTTAATGTATTTCTTCACCATGAGGTGAATGAAGTAGTTAACATGACCATAGGTTAAGTTAATAAGGGCGCACGGTGGATGCCTTGGCACTAGGAGCCGAAGAAGGACGGGACTAACGCCGATATGCTTTGGGGAGCTGTAAGTAAGCTTTGATCCAGAGATTTCCGAATGGGGAAACCCAGCACTCTTTATCGGGTGTTACTATTGACTGAATACATAGGTCAATAGAGGTAGACGCAGAGAACTGAAACATCTAAGTACCTGCAGGAAGAGAAAGAAAAATCGATTCCCTGAGTAGCGGCGAGCGAAACGGGAATAGCCCAAACCAGAAAGCTTGCTTTCTGGGGTTGTAGGACTGAACACATAGAGTCATAAATGAACGAAGTAGGAGAAGCGACCTGGAAAGGTCCGCCAAAGAGGGTAAAAGCCCCGTAACTGAAACTTCGTTCACTCTGATCAGTATCCTGAGTACGGCGGAACACGAGAAATTCCGTCGGAATCCGGGAGGACCATCTCCCAAGGCTAAATACTCCCTAGTGACCGATAGTGAACCAGTACCGTGAGGGAAAGGTGAAAAGAACCCCGAAAGGGGAGTGAAACAGCACCTGAAACCGTGTGCTTACAAGTAGTTAGAGCCCGTTAATGGGTGATAGCGTGCCTTTTGTAGAATGAACCGGCGAGTTACGATCCCATGCGAGGTTAAGTTGATGAGACGGAGCCGTAGCGAAAGCGAGTCTGAATAGGGCGAATGAGTATGTGGTCGTAGACCCGAAACCAAGTGATCTACCCATGTCCAGGTTGAAGGTGCGGTAATACGCACTGGAGGACCGAACCCACGTATGTTGAAAAATGCGGGGATGAGGTGTGGGTAGCGGAGAAATTCCAATCGAACTTGGAGATAGCTGGTTCTCTCCGAAATAGCTTTAGGGCTAGCCTCGGAATTAGAATCATGGAGGTAGAGCAACTGTTTGGACTAGGGGCCCTTCTCGGGTTACCGAATTCAGATAAACTCCGAATGCCATTGATTTATATCCGGGAGTCAGACTACGAGTGATAAGATCCGTAGTCGAGAGGGAAACAGCCCAGACCACCAGCTAAGGTCCCAAAGTTTATGTTAAGTGGAAAAGGATGTGGGGTTGCTTAGACAACTAGGATGTTGGCTCAGAAGCAGCCATCATTTAAAGAGTGCGTAATAGCTCACTAGTCGAGTGACCCTGCGCCGAAAATTTACCGGGGCTAAACATAACACCGAAGCTGTGGATAGAACTTAGGTTCTATGGTAGGAGAGCGTTCTAAGGGCGTCGAAGCTAGACCGTGAGGACTGGTGGAGCGCTTAGAAGTGAGAATGCCGGTATGAGTAGCGAAAGACGGGTGAGAATCCCGTCCACCGAATGACTAAGGTTTCCTGGGGAAGGCTCGTCCTCCCAGGGTTAGTCGGGACCTAAGTCGAGGCCGATAGGCGTAGACGATGGACAACAGGTTGAGATTCCTGTACCAGTTTGTTTTGTTTGAACAATGGAGGGACACAGTAGGCTAAGGAATACGCACTGTTGGATATGTGCGTCCAAGCAACAAGTCTTGAGGTGAGTCAAATGCTTGCCTCTATTAAGGACAAGTTGTGATGGGGAGGGAAATTAAGTACCGAAGTTCCTGATGTCACACTGTCAAGAAAAGCTTCTAGTTAGAAACAATCTGCCCGTACCGCAAACCGACACAGGTAGTCGAGGAGAGAATCCTAAGGTGTGCGAGCGAACTCTCGTTAAGGAACTCGGCAAAATGACCCCGTAACTTCGGGAGAAGGGGTGCTGACCAATTGGTCAGCCGCAGTGAATAGGCCCAAGCAACTGTTTATCAAAAACACAGGTCTCTGCTAAATCGAAAGATGACGTATAGGGGCTGACGCCTGCCCGGTGCTGGAAGGTTAAGAGGATGGGTTAGCTTTCGAGCGAAGCTCAGAATTGAAGCCCCAGTAAACGGCGGCCGTAACTATAACGGTCCTAAGGTAGCGAAATTCCTTGTCGGGTAAGTTCCGACCCGCACGAAAGGCGTAATGATTTGGGCACTGTCTCAACGAGAGACTCGGTGAAATTATAGTACCTGTGAAGATGCAGGTTACCCGCGACAGGACGGAAAGACCCCATGGAGCTTTACTGCAGTTTGATATTGAGTGTTTGTACAGCTTGTACAGGATAGGTAGGAGCCTATGAAGCCAGGACGCTAGTCTTGGTGGAGGCAATGGTGGGATACTACCCTTGCTGTATGACCACTCTAACCCACAGCCATAATCTGGCTGGGAGACAGTGTCTGACGGGCAGTTTGACTGGGGCGGTCGCCTCCTAAAGTGTAACGGAGGCGCCCAAAGGTTCCCTCAGAATGGTTGGAAATCATTCGTAGAGTGTAAAGGCAGAAGGGAGCTTGACTGCGAGACCTACAAGTCGAGCAGGGACGAAAGTCGGGCTTAGTGATCCGGTGGTTCCGTATGGAAGGGCCATCGCTCAACGGATAAAAGCTACCCTGGGGATAACAGGCTTATCTCCCCCAAGAGTCCACATCGACGGGGAGGTTTGGCACCTCGATGTCGGCTCATCGCATCCTGGGGCTGTAGTCGGTCCCAAGGGTTGGGCTGTTCGCCCATTAAAGCGGTACGCGAGCTGGGTTCAGAACGTCGTGAGACAGTTCGGTCCCTATCCGTCGCGGGCGCAGGAAATTTGAGAGGAGCTGTCCTTAGTACGAGAGGACCGGGATGGACACACCGCTGGTGTACCAGTTGTTCTGCCAAGAGCATCGCTGGGTAGCTATGTGTGGACGGGATAAACGCTGAAAGCATCTAAGCGTGAAGCCCCCCTCAAGATGAGATTTCCCATCACGTAAGTGAGTAAGACCCCTGAGAGATGATCAGGTAGATAGGTTGGAAGTGGAAGTACAGCGATGTATGGAGCGGACCAATACTAATCGGTCGAGGACTTAACCAATTTTTAAACGATGAAGAAACGGTTTTAAGCCCTTATAGTTAAACACTATCCAGTTTTGAGAGAACAACGTTCTCTTATATGTAAGATGTGTGGTGGCGATGGCAAGAAGGTCACACCTGTTCCCATGCCGAACACAGCAGTTAAGCTTCTTAGCGCCGATGGTAGTGAAGGGTTTCCCTTTGTGAGAGTAGGACGCTGCCGCGCATCTTAAAAAAAGCATCATCTTCGGATGATGCTTTTTTTTATTTTTTATTTTTTGTATAAACCTCTTATTCAAAACAAAACATGATAGAATAAGAGGGATAAAATAAAAAATGTTTTTTTAAAAAGGATGAATACAATGAATAGGAAAAAATTAGTTGTTTCGGGATTGACTCTTTTTTTAGTGTTAATTGGAGGCTTCTACTTAGCGATAAGTATGAAGTATGAAAATCAATTTTTAGCTAAAACAGCTGTTGATGGCATATCGATTGGAAATGAGACAGCTGAAGAAGCCAATCAGACAATGAAAAAGCACTATCAAGGAAAAAGATTCAAAGTAGTTGAAGATAAAAAAGAATTATTTACTTTTGTAGGAACAGATATTGGTGTTGCGTCTGACTTTACAAAAACACTAGAAAAAGAAATAAAAAAACAAAATAACTGGACATGGCTAATAAATAAAGTCAGTTCCAATAATAAGCAACTAACGGTTGAAAGTTTAGCCTTTGATGATAAAAAAGTTGAAACATTCGTATCTAGTTTACCGCTAGATCAAGAACATCGTAAAAAATCTGTCAATGCAAAGATAATCAAAAAAGATGGTAAATTTAGTATTCAACCTGAAGTGACAGGCGACTTTTTTGATAAATCTAAAGTTAGTGACTTGCTAATGGAGTCTGTACGAGAAGGGGTAACAAAAATTGACCTAAAACAGGGATATGCTAAACCTACTGTAATAATTTCTGATAAGACATTACAATCTAATTTAAATGAACTAAAAAAATTAAACAGTCTGTCTATTGCCTATACTATTTCTGGTGTAAAAGAAGTTGTACCACGTGAAACATTATTCAACTGGTTAGACTTAAATGAAACAGGATCAATAGTGGTAAATAAAGAAAGTGCTACTTCATACATGCAAGAATTAAGTAATAAACATAGCACTTACAAAAAAACACGAAACTTTAAAACAACAAAAAAAGGTATAGTCAAGGTACCCCCTGGAATATACGGTTGGACATTAGATGTAACTCGTGAGACAGAATCTTTAACGAATGATATCTTGCTTGGAAAGAATATCGACCGAACACCACGTTACAATGGATCAGGCTATTCGGATGATGGAAATGAATTTGGAGAAAGTTATATTGAAATTGACTTAAGCTCGCAGCATATGTGGGTTTATGAAAACGGGAAATTATTTTTAGAAACAGATGTTATTTCTGGGAAACCAAAAACTCCAACACCAAAAGGAGTTTTTTATGTTTGGAAGAAGGAGCGTAATGCTACTTTAACCGGTGAAGACTATGCTACCCCAGTTGATTATTGGCTTCCAGTTGATTGGGATGGTGTGGGTATTCATGATTCCCCATGGCAATCTAATTATGGGGGGAATACTCATTTAACCAAAGGTTCCCACGGTTGCATCAATACGCCACCTGCGGTCATGTTGAAAATATACAATCAAATTAAAACGGGTATCCCGGTAGTCATTTATTAAATAACAGATAGGTGCAATGGGAATAGATACCTATTATACATTTTAAAAAAATATTAAGTAAAAGTTTATCTCTTGAAGCATTCATAAGCATCTTTTACAAGAATATTTTCATCACTAGTGAAGAAATAGAGGTTCAGGGTGCAAACTCAAAAAATGTGTTTTTAACCTTTTTTTGCTTTGCGATGACGACGTTTCGATCATGGCAGTTAGGTTATCGTTCGGCTAGACTAGTCTGTATAAAAGACTATCTATAATTATAATAGGTATAAAATTTACAATAAGGAAATAAGGAGATATAAAAATATGCGGACAGAAAAAGAAAAGATGATTGGTGGGGAAATGTATGAGGCGTCTGATTTAGAATTATCGATAGCTAGAAAACATGCACAGCAAGAATTGAGAGCGTTCCATCAAGCACAAGATCCAGAGCAAGGTAAGGCCATACTAAAAAACTTATTTGGAACAACAGGCAATAAATATCATATAAATAGTGGTCTGATAGTAGATTATGGATTTAACATCCATATTGGAGAGAATTTCTATGCGAATTTTAATTGTACGTTACTAGATAGTTGTCCAATAAAAATTGGGGAGAATTGTATGTTAGCTCCGAATGTTCAGTTATATACTGCTACTCATCCACTTGATCCAGTTAAACGCAATACGTCAATTGAGTATGGCAAGCCTATTACGTTTGGAGATAATGTATGGGTTGGTGGAGGAGCCATCATTATTCCGGGTGTAACGTTAGGGGATAATGTGATTGTTGGGGCGGGATCTGTTGTAACGAAATCATTTCCTGATAATGTTGTCCTTGGAGGCAATCCTGCGAAAATAATAAAAGTGTTGAATTTATAAAGTAAAAATCTAAGTTTAGGACAGTAGTCCTAAACTTAGATTTTTTTGTTAAAAGTAAAGGACTAATTTATTTATCTATAATGAATTAAGTTGAGATAATAAGGATGTTTAACGAAGAACTTCCTCTGTTTCAAGATCAAAGAAGTGGCTCTTATTAAGGTTAAATGCCAAGTCAATAAATTCTCCAGGCTTATGATAATCACGTGCATCAACTTTAGAAATAAATTCAGTATTGTCTACACGTGTGTACAACATTGTTTCAGCACCTAATAATTCTGATACAACAACTTCAGCATGAACAACACTAGTAGGATCTGCATCTAAAGCAATTTGTTCGCTATGAATGTCTTCTGGGCGAATACCAAAAACTAATTTTTTGCCATCATATCCTTTAGAAATCAAGAATTTACTTTTTCCTTCTGGAATAACTAATTTTAAGCCAGCTCCATTAGTCAAAACATTTCCATTTAATGTTACATCGAAGAAGTTCATTGCTGGAGAACCAATAAAACCAGCCACGAATTTATTAACCGGAGTGTCATAAACGTCTTTAGGAGATCCAATTTGTTGAACAAAGCCATCTTTCATAATAACGATGCGATCAGCCATAGTCATGGCTTCAGTTTGATCATGAGTAACATAAATAGTAGTTGTTTCAAGACGACGATGCAACTTTGCAATTTCTGCACGCATAGCTACACGTAGCTTAGCATCTAAGTTAGATAAGGGTTCATCCATAAGGAAAACTTTAGCATCACGCACGATAGCGCGACCTAGTGCTACACGTTGGCGTTGTCCGCCTGATAATGCAGCTGGTTTACGTTGTAAGTATTCAGTAAGGCCTAAAATCTCACCGGCTTCTTCTACACGACGATTGATTTCCTCTTTTTTATATTTACGTAATTTTAGTCCAAAAGCCATATTATCATAGACGGTCATATGAGGATATAAAGCATAATTTTGAAAAACCATTGCGATATCACGGTCTTTAGGAGCGACATCATTCATCAATGTATCGCCGATAAATAGTTCTCCTTCAGAAATATCTTCCAATCCTGCAATCATTCGTAAAGTTGTAGATTTTCCACAACCAGAGGGTCCAACAAAAACGATAAATTCTTTGTCTTTAATATTT
Organism: Carnobacterium funditum DSM 5970; assembly: GCF_000744185.1. Taxonomy (NCBI): domain Bacteria; kingdom Bacillati; phylum Bacillota; class Bacilli; order Lactobacillales; family Carnobacteriaceae; genus Carnobacterium; species Carnobacterium funditum. Next base: position 1,627,254 of record NZ_JQLL01000001.1, read on the forward strand.
AAGTTGAAGTCTGTAACAGAATAATTTTCATTATTTTCATATTTCTTATTAATATTATTTAAAGCGATTTCTACCATCCTGATCACCTATCCTATTTTTTATTGTTAGTTATATAACATGTTCGTCAATATATCCAGTATAATGTAAACGTTATCTTTTTGAAACGGAGCAATGCACAAGTTTTCTGCTATTTTTTGTGCATAGTGCCCATTCAGGGTATAAGAAGTTGAGTATAAACTGGCGGATATTCTTTTGAATAAATAATTGCAGGTATCGTAATGCGATTAAATATTTGTTATACTATATAAGATATTTTTAAATAAATAAGATACGATAAATCAAATTTTTTGTTTTCAATCGATAGAATAAAGGGGACCGGAAATGACTAAACAACGTGGTTTTGAAATTGTGACAGCTTATCAAGAAAAAGATGTTAAGATGCCTATTAGAGCGACCAATTATGCAGCAGGATATGACTTCGAAGCAGCTGAAGACTGTCTAGTACCTTCTATTTGGAAAGTTTTATTAAAGAATAAACAGCCACTAAATAATAAAAATGATTTTTCTCTTGCAGAAGAAAATCGCAAGTACTTGCAATCGACCCTAGTGCCAACAGGCATAAAAGCCTATATGGAAGAAGATGAATTTTTACAGCTAGCCAATCGCTCAAGCAACCCGATTAAGAATCAATTAGTACTTCCTAATGGAATAGGTGTGATCGATTCAGATTATTATAACAATGCATCTAATGAAGGCCAAATTTATTTCCAATTTATTAATTATGGTATCAAAGATCATGTGATCAAAAAGGGTGATAGGATTGGACAAGGAATATTCTTACCGTTTTTGAAAGCTGATAATGAAAGGACTACTGGGGAAAATCGTCTAGGTGGGTTTGGTTCTTCTGGGAAGTAAAGAGTAAGATGTGTAATGAGACTGTAGATAAACTGAGAATATGGCATTCTTAACTTATCGACAGTTTTTTTAAGAATAAACTAAACACTATAAAACTAATTAAAAAATTTCTGTTCAAATGGCGTAAATTTATAGTAAAACAAGATAGATAATAAATAAGGTAGTACAGTTAATAAAAGGCTTTTAAACCTATTATTGTTATTTTTGTGGTAAAATATACTTGCAATCTATGTAAAAAACGAAGGGAAGGTTCGATTGGTGGCAAAAAAAATATCAACAAAGTTTGTTTGCCAAGCTTGTGGATACGAATCTCCGAAATGGATGGGACGTTGCCCAAACTGTGGTGCGTGGAACCAAATGGAAGAAGAAATTATTGCAGATAAAAATAACCGTAGAAGTCGTGTGAGTATGACTGGGAAATCTGCTAAAGCTCAAACCATCCAAGAAATTACCGTTTCAAAAATACCGAGAGTAAAAACTAAATTAGCTGAATTAAACCGCGTATTAGGCGGGGGAGTAGTACCAGGATCCTTAATTTTAATTGGAGGAGACCCCGGAATTGGTAAATCAACCTTATTGTTACAGGTTTCTGCTCAGTTAAATGATACTGGTGGCAAGGTATTATATGTGTCAGGAGAAGAAAGTGCGAGCCAACTTAAGATGAGTGCTAATCGATTAGGGGTTAAAGGGGATAATTTTTATATTTATCCTGAAACAGACATGGCAGCTATTCGTCAAACGATTGAAGAAATAAAACCGGATTTTGTTGTTATCGATTCTATCCAAACGATGAGCCAGCCAGATGTTTCAAGTGTCGTCGGAAGTGTTAGCCAAGTACGAGAAAGTACAGCAGATTTAATGAAAATAGCTAAGACTAACAATATTGCTATCTTTATCGTAGGGCATGTGACGAAAGAAGGTTCCATTGCTGGGCCTAAAATGTTAGAACACATGGTAGATACGGTTCTTTATTTTGAAGGAGACCGACACCATACTTTTCGTATTCTAAGAGCAGTCAAAAACCGATTTGGTTCAACGAATGAAATTGGGATTTTTGAAATGCGTAATGGTGGATTAGTAGAGGTCCTTAACCCTTCAGAGATGTTTCTTGAAGAACGTTTAGCTGGGGCAACAGGATCAGCTGTTGTGGCTGCAATGGAAGGAACGAGGCCAATACTTGCCGAAATCCAGTCTCTAATCACACCAACTGTTTTTGGAAATGCCAAACGAACTGTAAGTGGGTTAGATCATAATCGAGTATCATTAATTATGGCTGTTTTAGAAAAAAGAGCTGGCTTATTGTTGCAAAATCAAGATGCTTATTTAAAAGCAGCCGGTGGAGTGAAATTAGACGAACCAGCTATCGACTTGGCAATTGCGATGAGCATCACCTCTAGTTACCAAGAAAAAGAGACACGTCCAAAAGATTGTTTTATTGGAGAAATAGGGTTGACTGGAGAAGTAAGAAGAGTCAGTCGCATCGACCAACGAGTTCAAGAGGCTGCTAAATTAGGATTCATTCGAATTTTCATTCCCAAAAATAATATTGGCGGGTGGGCATTTCCTAAGGATATTGAAATTATAGGGGTGTCAACCATCACTGATAGCATTAGAAAAGCTTTTGGGTAACTATCAATATAAGAGATCAAATAGAGGGTGTAGCCTCTGTTTTAGAACCAAATCAGAGGTGCAGGACTATTGAAAAAGGAGGATTATTTTGGCTAAAAAAATTATTATGGGAGTCTTTGTGCTAGTTGGTGGAAGTATAGGAGCAAGCTTGTTACCAATGGTATGGGATATCTTTAGTGTTTCAAATCAGTTTATGAATTATGGCTTTGTGAATATTGTGATTGGTGCTATTATATTTTTATTAATTTCTCTTCCTACCACAAAGTACATTGAACAAGGTATTAAGAAAATAGAAGTATTGCTAAGCCAGCAAAGTGTGACTTATTTACTATTTGGTAGCATGGGAACCATTATCGGTATGGTTTTGGCTTGGTTGGGAAGTCTCTTTTTGATTGGTTTATCATTACCAGTTATCAGTAACATCTTGCCAATAATCATAATGGTCGTTTTTGCGTACCTTGGTTTTCGTATTGGAACGACTAGACGAGAAGAATGGAAAAAAATGTTTCAAATAAAAGCTAAAAAAACTACAGAAGAAGAAAATCAATTATTAGAAAGAAAATCAGATGAAACCTTTAGAAAGTACAAAATTTTGGATACTAGCGTAATTATTGATGGCAGAATTTATGATATCGCTAAAACAGGTTTCGTTGAAGGTGTTTTATTAATTCCTAACTTTGTTCTTCAAGAATTGCAGTATATTGCGGACTCTTCAGATAGCCTTAAACGTGTAAGGGGAAGAAGAGGATTGGATATCTTAAATGCACTACAAAAAGAAAATGATATGGATGTTGAAATGTACGATGGCGATTTTGAAGATATTACAGAAGTTGATTCGAAATTAATTAAACTTGCAAAACTTTTAGATGGAGTTGTCGTTACAAATGACTATAATTTAAATAAAGTTAGTGAATTTCAAAATGTTCCAGTCCTAAATATCAATGAACTAGCTAATGCGGTGAAACCTGTAGTGATTCCAGGGGAACAAATGACGGTTATGGTTGTTAAAATAGGAACAGAACGTAATCAGGGAGTAGCTTATTTGGATGATGGCACAATGATTGTAGTAGAAGATGGACAATACTTCATGAATAAAACAATTACTGTTGTTGTAACAAGTGCTCTTCAAACAGCTGCTGGCCGTATGATTTTTGCAAAACCAGTACATTCTCAAAAAGGAATCAAAGAAAAAGAATAGGAGCCTTGTGATGAACAAAGACTATGAGCTGATTTTATTGGCGGCCGGTCATGGAAAGCGCATGGGAACTTCGGAAAATAAAGTTTTACTGCCATTATTAGAGAAACCATTGATCGTCTATTCTTTAAGAACTTTTTTAAACGATAATAACTGCTGCCATATTATTATCGTGGCAAAAAAAGACGAAATACCTTTGCTAAAAAAATTAGTTAAAAAAGAAACAACGACCACAACTATTCTTATTACGATTGTGGAAGGTGGGGTTGAACGGCAAGATAGTGTGAGTTGTGGACTGAAAAAGTTAAAAAATCTAAACGGCTTTGTTATGATTCACGATGGGGCCCGACCTTTTGTGGATAGTCGTTCAATCAAAGCCTTAAATGACGTTGTCCATCAGACAAAAGCTGCTGTTTTAGGCGTTCCTGTAAAAGATACGATTAAAAAAGTTGAAAAAAAAATAGTGACAGAAACACTGCCACGCTCTGAGTTATGGCAAGTTCAAACACCTCAAGCGTTCAGTAGTGCTTTAATACTTAAAGCGCATCAAACAGCAAAGGCAGAAGGTTTCTTGGGAACAGATGATGCTTCACTAATTGAGCGTCTCGGTAAACAGGTCGTGATGGTACCAAGCAGTTATGATAATATTAAAATAACAACACCTGAAGATATGATTATGGGAGAAGCAATATTAAAACATCAGCAAAAAGAACAAAAGGAGGACAAGATGCAAAGAGTTGGTCAAGGGTATGATGTTCATCAACTAGTAGAAGGGCGACCTTGTATACTAGGTGGTATAAAAATACCTTTTGAAAAAGGTCTTTCTGGTCATTCTGATGCAGATGTTTTAATCCATGCGATTATTGATGCCCTGCTTGGAGCTGCGGGAAAAGGGGATATAGGACATTTATTTCCTGATACTAATCCAGTTTTTAAAGAAGTAAATTCTAGAGAATTACTAAAACAAGTTAGCGAACTATTAAGGGTTGAAAAATTTGCTATCATCAATATAGATGCGACAATTTTAGCAGAAAAACCAAAAATGCAACCGTATTTAAAAGAAATGCAGAAAAATCTAGCATTTGATTGTCAAATAGATGCAGAACGTGTTAACGTAAAAGCGACGACATCCGAGAAAATGGGTTTTGTCGGGCGTCAAGAAGGTATCGCAGCAATGGCTATTTGTCTACTTGAAAAAAATACTATTCAGAAATGAGGAAATAATCATGACAAAAAAAGTTCGTGTACGCTATGCACCAAGTCCAACAGGTAATTTACACATCGGGAATGCTCGGACAGCTTTGTTTAATTATTTATTTGCCAAACATAACAATGGAGACTTTATTATAAGAATTGAAGATACTGACCAAAAGCGCAATATCGAAAATGGTGAAAAAAGCCAATTGGAAAATTTGAAATGGTTAGGTATGGATTGGGATGAAAGTCCTGATAAACCCGGCAAATATGGTCCATATAGACAATCTGAAAGACGATCTACTTATGATCCACTGGTTGAACAATTATTATTAGGCAGTCGCGCTTACAAATGTTACTGTTCTGAAGAAGAATTAGAAGCAGAACGCGATGCACAACGTGCTCGTGGAGAAATGCCTCATTATAGTGGGAGCTGTGCTAACTTATCTTCAAAAGAGCAACAAGCTAAAGAGACTGAAGGGATCGAACCTGTTATCCGTTTCAGAGTTTCACCAGAAAATACTTATAGCTTCGAAGATATGGTGAAAGGTACGATTACTTTTGAAGCAAGTAGTGTAGGTGGAGATTTTGTTATTGCTAAACGTGATGGTATGCCAACATACAATTTCGCAGTAGCAGTAGACGATCATTATATGGAAATTACGCATGTATTACGTGGCGATGATCACATTGCTAATACGCCAAAACAATTGATGATTTATGAAGCATTTGGTTGGAAGGCGCCAACTTTTGGACACATGACGTTAATTGTTAATAGTGAAACAGGAAAGAAATTAAGTAAACGTGATGAAAGTATCCTACAATTTATTGAACAGTACCGTGATTTGGGCTATTTACCAGCAGCAATGTTTAACTTTATTGCTTTACTTGGTTGGTCACCAGTTGGCGAAGACGAAATCTTTGATCAAGAAAACTTTATAAAAATGTTTAATCCAGACCGTTTGAGCAAATCACCAGCAGCATTTGATCCTAAAAAACTAGATTGGATCAACAATCAATACATGAAACAAACTGATTTAGAAACAGTAACGAAGTTAGCTATGCCTCATTTAATCAAAGCAGGTTATGTAGAAGAAAACCTGTCAGCTGACAAGAAAGAATGGGTTCAAAGAGTCATTGGGCTGTACCATGAACAAATGAGTTATGGTGCTGAAATCACAACATTGGCTAGCTTATTCTTTACAGAAACGCCAGAATTGGACGAAGCAGCAAAAGAAATATTAGCTGGAGAAACCGTTCCTGAAGTTCTTAATGCATTTGATAAAGTCATGACGGAACTAGAAACATTTGATGCGGTTAGTATTAAAGCCGGAATTAAATCCATTCAAAAGGAAACAGGAATCAAAGGGAAAAATCTCTTCATGCCAATCAGAGTAGCAGTGACTGGACAAGTTCACGGACCTGAGTTACCTGAAACAATTGAATTGCTTGGTCGCGAAAAAACTAAAGCACATTTACAGACAGCTATTTCCCATTTATAAATAGCAAGATTAGTAAAAATAATTGAATAAAAAAAACTGTGACGAGAAAGAGTAACGTTTAAAAAATCTAAAGAGAGTCTGTGGTGGTGTAAACAGACATTTTTTTAAACGTGAAGTGCCTCTCTGAGTTGTGATATTGAAAGAAGAGTAGGTATCAACCGGTAGCAACCGTTAATTTGTCTAAAATAATTCTGTAAATAATCTGATTTTATTTATAGAGATAGAAATTAAAAAAAGTGGAACAACGCTAACAGCGTCTTTTATAAAAATAAAAGGCGCTGTTTTATTTTCAGATGTAATTTACTCGAACGAGTGGAGGGATATAGTGAAACGAATGAGAGAAGATCTTAAAACAATCAAACAAAAAGATCTTTCTGTTAAAAGTACACTTGAAATCATTTTAACTTATCCTAGCTTCTATGCCATTCTATCCCATCGTGTAGCTCATAAATTATACTTGAATCATTTCTATTTGATTGCTCGCATAATTGCTAATTTTTCCCGGTTTTTAACTGGAATTGAAATTCATCCAGGAGCTGTTATTGGCAGAAGATTGTTTATTGATCACGGGATGGGTGTGGTAGTGGGAGAAACAGCTACTATAGGCGATGATGTAGTCATGTTTCATGGCGTGACGTTAGGCGGAACAGGCAAGGATGAAGGTAAAAGGCACCCGACTATCGGAAACAATGTCTTATTGTCTGCTCATGTCCAAGTAATTGGGCCAATCACTATCGGTGATGATACTAAAATTGGTGCTTCAGCTGTAGTGTTAAAATCTATTCCAGCAGGAGTAACAGCAGTCGGGATACCAGCTGAGATAGTACGGATACACAACAAAAAATAAGATTAAATGACTTATGGTCGTTCTAAAGTGAGGAGCTTAACGGTGATAAAAATATATAATACCCTAACAAGAGAAAAAGAGATTTTTACTCCAATAGAACCCGGGAAAGTAAAAATGTATGTTTGTGGTCCAACAGTGTATAATTACATTCACATTGGCAATGCTCGTAGCACAGTTGCATTTGATACGGTAAGACGATATTTAGAATACCGAAATTATGAAGTGAATTTTGTCTCTAATTTTACGGATGTAGATGACAAAATTATTCGTGCGGCTAAAGAACTTAACATGACGGCTCCGGAAGTGGCTGATCGGTTTATTGAGGCTTATTATAATGACACGAAAGCATTAGGTGTTGGAAAAGCAACAGCTAATCCACGTGTCATGGAAAACATTCCCGAAATAGTAGATTTTATAAAAGTTCTAATTGAAAAAGGATACGCTTATGCCGTTGACGGAGATGTGTATTATAGAACGCGAAAATTCAAAAAATATGGGCAATTAAGTGGTATTTCTATTGATGAATTAGAAGTGGGAGCTAGCAACCGAACAGAATCTAGTGAGAATGAAAAGAAGGAAGATCCTTTAGATTTTGCTTTATGGAAAGCGATCAAGGCAGATGAAATTAATTGGAAATCACCGTGGGGCCCAGGCCGACCAGGTTGGCATATTGAATGTTCAGTAATGGCAACTAAATACCTAGGAGACACCATTGATATCCATGCTGGAGGACAAGATTTATCTTTTCCACATCATGAAAATGAAATAGCCCAAAGTGAGGCTAAGACAGGCCAAACATTTGCTAATTATTGGATGCATAATGGATTTGTGACAATGGATAATGAAAAAATGAGTAAATCTCTTGGGAATTTTGTCTTAGTACATGATATGATTGAGAAAGTTGACCCACAAATTCTACGATTCTTCATGGCTACTACACAATACAGACGACCTATCAGTTACAATGAAGCAACGATTGAAGATGCTAAGACAAACTTAAATAAATTAAGAAGAGCATATGAAAATAGTTCTTACCGTTTAACCGATGCGTTAGAAGAATTACCTGACGACTCAAATTATTTAAATCAACTGACAACTTTAAAAAATCAGTTCATCGAAGAAATGGATGATGATTTTAATTCAGCTAATGGCATTACGGTCATTTATGAAATAGCAAAAATAATGAATATCTATAATGAACAGAATAAAGTTTCAGGAAAAGTTTTAACAGCGATGCTTTCTCAATTTAAAGAATTGATGCAAATTTTTGGAATCACTTTTGATACGAAAGAATTAGAGGATGCTAAAATTGAAGAATTAATCGAAGAAAGAAATGCTGCACGATTGAATAAGAATTTTAAAAGAAGCGATGAAATTAGAGATCAATTAAAGACGGAAGGAATTATTTTAGATGATACCCCACAAGGAACAAGATGGCGAAGAGAATAATAAAGAAATAGTAGAAAAAGATTGGTCGCTTTTGAATGGACTAGCGTTAGCGTATGTAGGAGATGCGATTTATGAAATATATATCCGCGAGCACTTAGTTCAAATTGGGTATACACGGCCGAATCAATTGCATAAAACAGCCACTAAGTATGTCTCAGCTAAAGCACAAAATATGTTGATGCATGAGATGTTAGAAGAGGAAAATCTCTTAACCGAAAAAGAAATAGAGATGTATAAACGTGGTAGAAATGCCAAAAGCCATACTACAGCAAAAAATGCAGATATTATAACTTATCGTACCTCAACAGGATTTGAAGCGCTGATGGGTTACTTGCATTTATCAAAGCAAACAAAACGAATGGAAGAGTTAATCAGCTGGTGTATTAACACTATGGAGGTAAAAAATAATGTCCAAAGATAAGCATGCATTTAACAAACAAAAACCGAATCAAAAAAGACAGCCTAAATCTGATAGAGATCGAAGAGATGAGACTTCTCCTGCTGAACTAGTGGATAAAGAAGAACAACAACAAGACTTAGTTGCCGGTCGACTTCCAGCAATAGAAGTATTAAAATCCGAACGAGATATCAATAAAGTATTTATTCAAGAAGGTTTAAGTGGATCTAAAATGAATGAAATTCAACAACTGTCAAAAAAAAGAAATATTCAAATTTCATATGTACCTAAAACGAAATTAGATCGATTAGTAGAAGGCGTAACCCATCAAGGGGTGGTAATTGCTGCTGCTGCTTTCCAATATGCAACCATCGATGACTTATTTGATGTTGCTGCTGCAAAAGGAGAGGATCCATTTTTCATTATTTTAGATGGAGTAGAAGATCCACATAATCTCGGTTCAATTATGCGTACCGCTGATGCGAGTGGCGCACATGGGATTATTATTCCCAAAAGACGAGCTGTTGGTCTAACAGCAACAGTTGCTAAGGCTTCAACTGGAGCAATAGAACATGTTCCTGTAGCACGCGTAACTAATTTAACTCAAACAATCAACGACTTAAAAGAACGAGGAATTTGGTTCTATGGAACGGATATGGAAGGCCAAGATTACCGCAGATGGGAAACAAGCATGCCGTTAGCATTGGTAATCGGAAACGAAGGAAAAGGGATTACTCGATTGGTGAAAGAACAAATGGATGGGATGTTAACTATTCCTATGACAGGTCACGTCCAGAGTTTAAACGCCAGCGTTGCTGCTAGTTTATTGATGTATGAAGTCTTCAGAGGACGGCACAAAATTTAAATGAGAAAATAATGAGGGAGGGGGGGGCTAAATTTCATGAAAAAAGAATTGTTAATTATTGACGGATATAATATGATAGGTTCGTGGCCAGAATTAGTGAAATTAAAAGATAAAGATGAGATGGAAGACGCTAGAGAATTGCTGCTTCATGAACTATCAAATTATCAACAATATGCGGGAATTGAAATCCGTGTGATATTTGATGCCCAACTTGTCCCTGGAATCCAAAAGTCGTATAAAAAATATACATTAACCGTTGTTTTCACGAAAGAAGGAGAAACAGCGGATAGTTATATTGAACGTATAATTGGAGAAGAGAATTTATTGGTTACTCAAGTCACGGTTGCAACGAGCGATCTCGCAGAACAGTGGTTGGTCTTTCAAAAAGGAGCCTTGCGTAAGTCTGCTAATGAATTATACAAAGATTTACAATTGGCTAAAAAAGCTATTACTTCAGATGCAAAAGAATACCATTTTCAACAATATCGGCGCAATTCTCCATGGAACCGCCTTCAACTAGATGAACTGGAAAAATTGAGAGATGATTTGACTAAAAGATAAATGAGGGTGTCTCATTTTTTTAGAAACTTTCGAGAATAGTAGACTCAAGTATATATTTTAGTCAAAGACATCAATCATTGTTACTAAGCCTTTTTCACGCCATGTGTGGGCTTATTTTTTATGCTTGAATACGTAATTGAATACGTAAAATTTAAAAATTCATATACGAAGCGAATTTCTCAACGGTTTCTTCTTTTGCTTTTTCAGTAATATGAGCGTAAATATTTAATGTAGTTTGCACGTCTGAATGGCCTAATCGTTCTTGCACTTCTTTGATACTTGCTCCAGCTTCAAACAAAAGAACGCAACTTGTGTGCCTTATGCCATGAGTTGTTATTTTTTTTAGATCATAAGCTTTGATGACTTTATTTATTTGGTTAGTGGTATCAGTGGACTGGATATAGTCATTATTTTTTGTAGTGAACATAGGCTGTTTACTGTGGTTAGTATTGAAGCCTAACTTCAAATAATCAGTCGCTTGTTGACTTTTCCACTCTCTTAATACATTCATAGTCACATTATCGAGTAACAGCACACGCACGCTTGTTTTAGTCTTAGGTGGCTGAACAATGAGCTTCTTGTTTTCTCCTCTAGTTAAAGCTTTAGAAATAGATACAGTATTGTTTTTAAAGTCTATGTCGCTCCAAAGCAAGGCCAGTGCCTCACCTTTACGCATTCCAGAAAATGCCAGCAATCGAAAGAAAGTATACCATCTGCCATATAGTTCTTTTTTAGCACATTCAAGAAATAGCTGTAATTCATCTTTAGTATAAAAGTTATCAACTTTAGTCTTATTAAAATCTTCTTTACGTCTAGGAGTTGTTATGCGCTGCATGGGGTTAAACTCAACCATGCCAATATTCATAGCGTACTCTAATACTCTACTTACATAGTTTTTTAAACTACCATATTTAGTAAGTCGCTTGCTCCAATCATTCACAGTGGTTTGACAAAATTTAACAGTTATCTTATCCACTTTATGAGAACCGAAAGCGGGCAAAATATGGTTAATAAATAATTCTTTAGTTTTAACAAACGTGCTTTCTCTAACAGTATTCTTATAGGCTGAATCAAGCCAAAGTTGATAGACCTCTTCAAATGTATCAATAGAAACCTTTTTAAAGCCATTCTTTTCAATCTCGACCTCTAATCTTGCTAGAGTGAGCTTAGCTTCTTTGTAGCTAATAAAACCTCTTCTAGTAGTTCTTTTCTGTTTGCCAGTCATTGGATCAGTACCTAAATAAGTGTTAAACATCCAGGCGGTTGAACCGTCTTTTTTTGTGTATTTTTTTATTGTTGCCATGTTTTTTTCTCCTTTTATGTGGGTGCATATAAAGGATATAAAGTTTTTTAAATAATTTTAAATATTATCAATAATAAAGTTAATACGTTTATTTAGCTGTTCTTTGATTTCTTCCTTACTATATAAAGATATTTCTGAATCGTTTAGGCTATAAGCATTTAACAATGAAACTGTTGCAGCTAAAAAACGAATTAGTTTAGGATCTTCACTTCCTTTAGTTTCGTGAATTCTAGAATACAAAAGAGCTTCATCAAGTAAAGATATTGATTCTTTGTAATAAGTTTCATTAGAAGGGTTATTTAAAAAATATAATAAACTTTCTCTATAATTTTCTGATTGATTCTTAGCTACTTCTTTATTATTTTTAGTTAATTTTTCTTTATCAGCTTCTGTAAGATTATTCCAATTTACAACACTACCTTCTACTAAAAAACTTATCGTAACGTTTAGATTCTCGCTAATCTTTTTTATAGTTTCAATACTAGGGTTTCTTTTGTTCGATTCTAACTCGCTCATATATGATTTTGATATCCCTAAAACTTTTGCTAATTCTTTTTGAGTCATACCACGATTTTTTCTTAAAGTTTTGATATTATCGCCAACTGACATTATTTATCACCTCTTTTTATTATAACTATAATTAGAGTATAATATATCGATTCACTAATGTCGAATGTTTTCTAATGATATCAAAACTAATCAATAAAATTATTCACTAACGTCGAACAATCTTGTTGACTTCATTTAACACCTGTGAGATAATGAAATTAAGAAGTCGACGATAGCGATTATTTTTTTGATCTTCTTAATCGACAATAGCGAATTAAAAGGAGGTGAAGAGAATGGAAAATCAAGTTTTTGGAATGTTTTCTAAAGAACTAGAAAAACAAATTATAGATACTGTAACTAAAGTAATTATGAGCACTGCAGCAGATACTAAAGTAAACAGTGGTAAACGGTACTTTAAGAAAAAAGATTTCTGTACGGAGGTATGTATTAGCTATAACACACTTTCTGCATGGATTGATAATGGTTTAAAAGTTATACAAATTGATGGAATCTCTTTAATAGACATGCAAGACGCAGTTCAGTTTTTAAACAAGCATAAGATATAAAAAATGGTGTGGGTGCACCGCTAAAGAAGTATAAATTAAAGTAGAAGAATTCAAAAAGATTGATGCACAAAGGTAATCATTAATAAAAATAAAATATAAAAAGGGGAAATATAAAAATGAAAAATGAAAACGTGAGTATTGAAAGCCTGAGTATTCAATTATTAGATTTAGTTACGGAAGTAGAAAAAATTAAGACAGGTATCTTTTTCGTAAATGATGTTGTTGAGGGTTTAGACACACAAAACGATAATTTCAAGAAATCAAATTCATTAATTGATCTAAACATTTTGCAGCATGAAGTTTCTAGAATTTTGCCGCATATTGTTTCTTTTACGGCAAACGCAATTGTTGATTCAGAGAAAACTATTGGTAAGTTATGTAAGATTTCTGATGAAGTTGAGGACTTAGAAAGAGAACAAAAAAACAGCCTTGAGTGAGTTCATAGCTCAATCAAAGCAGAGTAAAAAAGTTGGTATTTAGTTATCTAATCTATGACTAACTATAACACAAAACCAACCTAAAAGCTACAGTAAAGGGGTTTTGACGATGGAAATGCTAAAAATAATAACAGGCCAACACAAAGAAGACACAAAAAACGTTGTCACTTTATTAAACCAGATGACAAAAACAATTAACTACCATAACATTTTGCTAGAGAAAGAACATTTAGAAACAGAAAGAACCTTGAAAGTAAAAGAGGTGGTAAATAGATGAGTGCAGCTATACAGACTATTGAAGATTTTAGAATCCTAATGAAAGAAGAAAAAGAATTATATGATCGTTTAAACGCAATCAATGAAGAAATTGCTTCTTTCAATAATAAAATTATTTTACGCAATGAAAAAACAACAGATGAAATTGTAAAAATCATGAGAAAAAAAACGGGGTGCTTTAGTTGAATGAAGAAATTAACCTGTTGAATGAAGCACTAGCAATAGCAAAATTAGGTTTCCCTGTTTTCCCATTGAGTTCTCGAAGCAAAATTCCAGTTGCAAAATCTAAAGGTTTTAAGGAATCCACGACAAATGAAGAAGAAATTTATAACATGTTTACAGAAAACGAGCAAGCAAACATAGGTTTATCAATGGCGGGTATTAACTACTTTGTACTGGATATAGATACGCATGGAAAAAACAAGCGTGAGGGCATAGAATCGCTTGAGAAGTTACTGGGTGACAATATAAGCGATTTGCAAAACGTAGTAAGCTCAAAAACAGCGAATGGCGGCTTACATTTATTCTTTTCATATCCAGATAATTATGAGGTTAAACAACGCATAGGCTTTAGAAAATCATTAGATGTTATAAAAAACTTCGTAGTTGCTCCAGGCAGCGTTGTAAAAAGAAAAGATGGATCGTTTGGAACGTATGAAATAGAAAATGGCAACTTATCAGAAATAACCGAAGCTCCAGAATGGCTACTTGATTTAATAACAGCCAAAGAACAGCCAATACAGTCTGAAATGGCTTATACAAACGATTTTAAGGGTTCAAACGAATACAAAGGTAAGTTAGTCCTATTGATAGAAGAAGTAGTACAAGGCGTTGAAAATGGAACTAGAAATCATTTTTTCGCAAGGGCGTTTGGAACGTTAATCAAGGCAAACATGAATCCTACCATTGCAGTTAATTTATGCAGGGATTGGAACGAAAACTACTGTAATCCTCCTTTAACAGATAAAGAATTATCAGACGTACTAAAAAGCATAACGAAAAGGGAGGGAGCTAAGAAATGAAAGAGGAAGAAGAAGATTTATTTAAAGACATAGCAAACGATGTTGAAAATATGAAAAAGACTAAAAAGAAAAAAGAAGTTAAAAAAACTCCGAAAACTCCAGAAGATTTAAAAAACTTATTAATAGATTTAGGCGATAAAGGAAGAGAATCAAAAGAGTATACGGTAGGAAAAGGTGAGAACGCAGAAACTAAGTACCCAAGGCTTATGCCTTTAGAAGTTGCATATGTCTTGAATGATATTTTCTTCTTTTGTTTGTTCAATATGGAGGAAGGTACAAGACTAGCAATATATATGAGGTTTGAAGGTATTTATACGCAAAACGAAACCATGATTAAACGATATATATCTTACGTTGAGCCTACTTTTACAGAAAGACAAGCCGAAGATGTAATTTACAAGATAGCTAATATCTCAGAGGTAAAAGAAAAAACTAATTCAAGGTATTTAATACCAGTAAATAATGGCGTGTTCAACTTAGAAACCAAGAAACTAGAAAAATTCACATCAGATTATGTTTTTACTTCAAAGATTGCTACAGATTACAACGATAAAGCTACTCTACCAATTTTCGAGGGTTGGAACGTTGAACAATGGCTTAAAGATTTATCTAACGGAGAAGAAGATTTAAACACACTCTTATGGCAGGTTATCAGCTCGGCAATGAACGGTAATTTTTCAAGAAAAAAATCAATATGGTTATACGGAGAGGGAAATACGGGTAAAGGAACTTTTCAAGAATTAATAACAAACATGGTAGGTAGAAATAATATCGCTACATTGAAAGTGAACCAGTTTTCGGAACGTTTTGCCCTGCCTTTACTAGAGGGTAAGACGTGCGTAATTGGAGATGATGTACCCGCTCACGTTTATATTGATGATTCTAGTAACTTCAACAGTACGGTCACAGGCGACCCTGTAAGAATTGAGCAAAAGAACAAAGCAGCATATTCAACAGTTTTTAATATGACTGTTATCCAGTCTACTAATGGTTTGCCACGGGTTCATAATACGACCGAGGGAACATATAAACGATTTTTAATTGTTCAATTTAAGCAGGCATTTAAGGGAGAGGGAGATAATTGGAGCATTAAGAACGATTATATAAAAAGAAAAGACGTGCTTGAATATGTACTTCAGAAAGCTATTAATATAGACTTTGAAAAATTTATTCTTCCTGCCAGTTCTGAACAACTTATGAACCAATACAAAATAGACAACGATCCAATTAGAGATTTCAAGGTTTCAGTTTTCGACCAATTTACAAGCACACGCATACCACTGTATCTACTTTACCAATATTATTTAGATTTTTGTGAAGAAAACAAGTACAAGTATATGACTTCAAGAAACTTTATAAACTCACTTGAAAGGGTGCTTGATACCGATTGGGAGAAGAAGAAATCTAAGGTTGGTAACTTCTTCAATGAAAAGTATCTTCCGTTACAAATGGAAAAAAACACAAAGATAGAAGCACCAGAAAAGGATAAAACGTATGCCTGCCTTGTAAATACGAGGATTGAGCTAGCTAGTTAAAAAGTTACCCAGTTACTGAACGGTTACCGAAAAAACAAGGGTAAAGTAACCGACTAACGTTGTTAAACCAACGATAATAAGCATAAGTTACTGAGTTACTGTAATATACTACTTCTTTAATAATATAATATAAAACTAATTAATTACTATATATAAAAGAAAGTGGTTTTGTTCGGTAACTCGGTAACTTTACTTGCTAACGTTGGTATTAAAGAGTTTTGAGCAACGAATACAGTAAAAACTCGGTAACTTCACGGTAACTTTTAGCAACGTAAGGTAACTGAAAAACGAAAAGGAGCTAAAACGATGACAAAAAAAGCATTTAGATCAGCACAAGCACACGACTACAACAACGCTAAAAAACAATGGATTGAGCTAGTTAAGATACTAGAAGCGAATTACTCAATTAAAGAAAAAGGTAGTCAAGAAATATTCTTGAACATACCAAACGAAAGAAAAGCAGATATAGAAATATTGTTAAGTAGCCGAATAAGTACAACTAATTATCGTGTTCAATTATGGTATTTAGACTTACCAGAAAACCGTAAGCAATTAGAAGTTGCTCAACTGAATACGCTGCAAGATGTTATAGCTCACGTTGACGAGTTACTGAATGTAATCAAACACAAAGGGGAGTAAAACAGTTGGCTAAAACAGAAATGGATCAATGGATAGATTTGGGAAATCAGACTAAGCGAGTACAAGAAGAACTGTTCATATTAATGGAGCAAATGAACGGTATTAAGTTGCCGCAACCATTCTTTAGGCATGTAAATACTTCACTAATCGCAGTGGATAAAATCAAATCGCAGGGTGAAAAAAGAATGTTTAAAGAATATCCAACTTTAGGCAACGAAGCTTTTAACGTCTTTTACAATGGTAAGTGGCTAGATTTCTAATAACTAAAAGAGGTGGAACGGGTGGCGGTTAAAGATGTGATAGGCAGTTATTTCTCCTTAGATGACCGAATAAGCAAGACGAAGAACAGAATCAGAAACAGTCGAATAAACTTCTATAATCGTTCATTAACAACAAGACTAGGCATGATAGATGACCAATTAACAACAGTCGGTTGTGACATAGAAACAGAGGTAACAAATCATGTTTCAGCAACGCAAATAGCCGAACAACATATAAGAGTGTTGAGGCTCAAAAAACACTACTTCAATGCCTTTTGGAACATGTTAGATACAAGTAGCAAGGAATATTACATTGACCGCTACAAGCATGATATGGACGTATCTAACAATGAATTGGACGAGCTTATCCTAGATGAAGTTAAAGAAATCGAACAAGCAATAAGGTATCAAAAGAAGCACTATGAGGGCGAAGAACCAACAAACAAGGAAAAGAAAGACTATGAAACGATGTTGGAGCTATTGGAGGCATAAAGTAATGAATAAAATAAGTAAACATAGCTTAATGAAGTGGCGAGCTAGAGCCGATAGAATGGAAGACCTAGACAAAAGGTTTTTAAAAGATCTATATACGAGCTTAAAACAGCTTACCGAAGATGAAAGAGAACTCTTAATGGAAAAGTATTACTATCCAGATGAACCAATTAATGATAAAGAAATGGCGGAGAAAACAGGCTTAACACTCATTCAATATCGAGTAAAACGGTCAAAAATAGAAGCAAAACTTACTGTAAGCAATCGCATTGCGGAACATGAGAAGCGTTACAACGTTAAATTTGAAGATAGTGGCTAGCTTAGTGCAGCGGTAACAGGTGAACGATACAAAAATACAAACTAAAAGGGGAACGATCAGATGAAAACAGAAAACAAAGCAATCATTATCAAAGGAATTGTTATTCCAGACTACAAAGAACCTAAAGGAGAAAGCTATTATAGTTTAATCGCACGACAAAGCAACGAGATTGCACATCTAAACGCTCAACGTTCGACAGCTCAAGAAGAAATAAACAAAATTGAAGAAGAAAAAACCGTATTAAACTTAAAACAAACTGGTAAAAGTGACCGTGCAGAAAGATATGAATTCAAACGCAAGAAGAAAGAACTAGAAAAACAGATAAAATCACTAGAAGAAGTTGCTTATATGGATGTTCAAAAGGATATTGATACGATTTTAAACAGTCCAGAACTAGAACTATTGGAAGACAAAGCAAAAAAAGAATACCTGAAACTCCACAAACAAGCAGAAATATATAACAAAGAGTTAGATAAAGCATATGCGAAAACTAAGAAAGATATTAACAGATTCTTAGCAGGCATAGATTCAGATAGCTATTACAGAATGGCAGCAGTAAGACACAACAGACTAAAAAACTAATAAGAGAATAGGGGAAAAACAAATGATACTAGATAAAGATAATGAGATACAACTTCAAGGGCGGTTCGTAGATAGCGTATACGAGGGAGACTATACACACAGTTTGTTATTCAGGGAAGATAAACTAGGTTGGATCTCTATGACAATCGTTAAAGAAACAGATGAGTATAAGAGTTTAAAATTTAATCAAAGATGCAAGGTGAAAGCTTTACTAACTAGCAAGGTAAATTATGTAGACGAAGAAATAAAATGTACTAACTTACTTTATTTAAAAAGTTATGAAGAAGTTTTATATCCAGTAAATAAATAAGTAGAAATAAATAAATAAGTAACAAGAATGTAGTCACACGAAGCCGCCCAGGGTCAGCGTTCAGAAATAGCAACTATCAAAGCCGGCGGGATTAGATTTTAACAAGTTTTGGATTTGTTACAAAAAGTTTTTTTGGACTTTTTAATCAGACTAGAAAAAGCAGTAAAGGAGTTGGTTCTATTGGTCTAGACCATTGTTAGACGTAATGAACAAACAGGCAAAAAGAACCAATCAATCCATGATTAAGAGGTGGCAATCGCTACTTATAGACAGTTAAAACAACTAAAAAAAGGGGATAAAAAAAACCATGGCTAATAAAACGATAATCGCAACAAAGTTAAAATTGAAAGAAAACAGGTTAAAAGAAATCAAGAAACAAATTGCTCCATTGAGTAAAGAATATACTGATCTATCTAGTGTGATTAATGAAATTGAGGACGAAAAAGAAAAGGAAGAAATGCAAAAAATATTAAATGATTTAAAAGTTAGTTTAGAAGAAAAGAAAGACGAGGAAAAGAAAGTAAATAAAGAAATTCAAGACTTGAAAGACGAGCTAGAAGATATTGAAGAAGCTGAAGAAGAAAAATCTGACAATAAAACTACTAAAGGAGATAATAAAATGAAAAAAAGTACACAACGTAGCATTAAAAGATTTGTTCAATCAAGAGGACTAGAAACAGGTACTCTTGAAACTGAAAACAAAGGCGTAGTAATTCCTAACGAAGCTATCACAGCACGCACGCAACAAGTTGACAAGTTAGACCTAACTAAGCACGTTCGCATTGTAAAAACAAATACACCAAGCGGTTCGTATGGCGTGTTAAAGAAGTCTAACCAAAAATTAACAGCAGTAACGGAACTAGCAACTAAAGAACTACCAACGCCCGAAATTATTAATATGGAATACGATATTAAAACATATAGAGGGCAAGTACCCGTATCAATGGAAATGGTAGAAGACGCTGATTTTGATGTTACTGAATTATTAACGGAACATTTGAATGAGTTAGATATTAACACAAAAAATAGTGAGATTATTGCTAAGATGAAAACAGCACCTAAAAAGGCTGTTACTGGTTTGGCAGGTATCAAAGAAATGCTTAATAAAGATGTTTCTACCATGTATAATGCAAAAGCTTATGTATCAACTTCTCTATTTGATGAATTGGATCTATTAAAAGATACTAGTGGCCGCTTCTTATTACAAGATGATATAACAGTTAAAACAGGTAAACGTGTCAACGGGAAAGAAGTTGTAGTTATTCCAGATGAACAAATTGGCGTATCTAGTGGCGATTTAGTTGGTTTCTTCGGAGATTTACACGAGTTTGTGACATTGTTTGACCGTAAGAAAGATGTTGTCCAGTGGGTTGATAACTTTGTTCATGGTCAAGTGTTAAACGGTTCAGTACGCTTTGATACACAGGCGGCAGATACCGAAGCAGGGTTCTATGTAACGTATACCGCAGCGGTTTAAACGATCGTTTAATAAGAATAGCCTTTAATCATTAAACTGGTTAAGGGTTTGTTTTTTTCAAGCGACATGTTGACTACTCTAAAAAAAAGATTGACTTGAGTGTAATAGAAATGTATAATTTGTTCATTGTAATGAAATGGAGAAATTAGGTTATGAAAAATTATGTAGGTTTTCACGGAACTAGTGAGACTATAGCCGAAGAAATTATAATTAATAGTTTTTTAATAGACCATATAAGCGATAGACTTCCTTGTGATTTAGGAAAAGGCGTATATATATTTGAAAATAGTGAAAAATATAATTGTCAAGCGAAAGAGCAAGCAATGAAATATGTTAAGAAGTATAAAAATGGTTATAAAAACCCTACTGTTTTAAAAGTAGACTGCCATGTAGACAGTGACAAAGAACTAGATATGAATTTGAGTGCAAATAAAAAAGTTTTTCATAATTTTATGAATGAAAATGCTGGTGAAATAGCTGAAGAACGGAAAGCTTTAATACAAGATGGAGCATATAAAAGAGGTAACTTAGATGGTTTAGTTATCGAGTTGATTCTTGAACATTACAATAAAGTAGTAGATTTAGTAATTAAAGATACTTACACTAGTTTTAATGATATACCTGGATATAAAGTTTCTAATTTTGATAACGCTAGCGAAATATGCATTCGTAATACTGATATAATACAAAATATATGCGTAATATAACTAAATATGATAACATACATATTAAGAGAGGTGAAGATCATGAGCATTATGCTAGGTGATTTCATAAGCGAAGATAATATTAAACTATCAAGAGAAGAGATAAGGAACGCACTTAATGAAATTTATTCTGTTGAAATTGCCAACAATATTGACAAAGTAAGAGATTCATTTTATAGATTTTCTGAATTAAGTGGAGAAATTCCTTCTAATACACAAGAATATAAAATAAAAGAAGATTTTAAAATCGATACCGTAAAAATAAAAAAAGAAATAAAAAATTATAAAGGTTCAGAAGAAGTGATAAAGACCTATTCTTCTTTGAATAAAAAGGTGGCATAATGGCAACTATTGAATTTAAAGACTATATAATAGATAAAATGCAATATCAAGAAAATGATAATTATGACCATGAAAGTGATTCTTTAGATGTAGGTGTTGAATTTAGTGCAAGTGTAGCATATGAAAAAAATAAAGGTATAGTTATTTTAATGGTTGCTTTGGGCGATGAAAGTAACGTTCAGTGTCCGTTTACAGTCTATACTAGTATAAAAGGTATCTTTGAATATGAGTTAGAGAATGAGGAAGAAGAAAGCGAGAAAGACGATCTTAGAGAATTAATGTCGACAAATGCTATAGCGATACTTTATCCATACTTAAGAAGTGTGGTTTCTGATATCACGCTCAGAGCTAATAACTATCCTGTTTTCGTTTTACCGGTTGTGAATGTTGTTGAAATGATGAAAAAAGAAAATTCAATCAATATAATAGATTTAGATGCTTTAGAAAACAAGGATGAGTAAATCATACCTTGTTTTTTTGTCGAAAACTAACGTTGTAAAGAAAAATACTTAAACAAGTAAACATAACAAAATGAAATGATAGCGATTGCATTTTCCGTAAAAAATATAGTATAATAATAGTTATATAGAGGGGGTGAATTGAAATGACTGAAGCTAAAAAATATTATAGTGTTAGAATAGAACTTTCTAACGGCAATAAAATTCTTAAGACTGACATAAGAGCTTTCACCGCAGATGATGCCTGGGAACGATATTATGATCCGGAAACTATTGAAACTTTATCAGTAATAGATGATAAAGATATATATCGTTTACTTACTAAGTCACACATTGTTCAAGTTGTAGTTAAGGAAACAGAATCGCCAGATTTAAGAAAAGAAGTGAAAAGTAAAAATGTTGCTGCGTTAAGTAAATTGATTTAAACTAATGGCCTCTTTTGAGTTCTTTTTTATGTAAACTATTTATAGGAGCATAAGTATAAGGTATAAGGTATAGACGAAAAAACTGGAATGAGCTTAAAAAGCGTCTGACAGACATGGTTGAACTATTTATTTATAATATGCACCCACTAGTTTTTGTAATTGAATACGTAATTGAATACGTAAAAATTTAAACCTATTGATTCTTAAATAGTAGAATATCACTATAAACGTTGATTTAACAATATTATGAACTCCTTTGATTCTAACTGAAAAGCTATTCTTGAGAATAGTAGACTCAAAAAAAGTTGTTTTTTGAATTTAACAGTTACTTATCTAAAGGAGGAAACTAGATGTTAGAGAACGATGGCCTTTTTACACAAATGAGCGATAATGAAATAATAGAAGTAATAAAAAATGGGGATGATGCTCCTTTCGACATCATTTTTAAGCGCTACCATGCGCTGTCTGTTAAGATAACGAAAGATTTTTATTTAAAAAGCTTTGAATCAGAAGATTTTTTACAAGAAGCTAGAATAGTTTTTAATAAAACTATTCATACCTTTAATAGTGAAAAAGGTCACACGTTCGGTAATTTTTACAAGTTAAATCTGAAACATCATATATATAGCCTTGTTCGAAAAGATATGGCAAAGAAAAGAATGATTGAGAAAAATGCTGAATCACTAGAAGAAATGTTAGAGAGTAAGCAAGGCATGCAGTACATACTACAAGGAAAGGATCAACTGCCCACTATTGAAATACTTCAAGTTCGAGAAAGACTTGCCGACTATCAAGCTACTTTGTCAGATTTTGAACAACGTGTATTCTTGGACTTTATTCACAATGAAGAAGTTGAAGCCATATCAGCCAAATTACATTGTGATATTCTACAAGTTAAAAATGCACTAGATCGTTGCAAACGGAAACTAAAACAATTACTCGAATAAAAAGGATGTTCATTAAAATTTGAAAGCGCATACTTCGGAAAAGATAAATGATTTAGCTTGAAAATGAAAAAATCGTCTACTATTCTTGCAAGTTTTTAAATAGGAAGGACCTTATAAAAAGATAAGCATCTTTTTATAAGGTCCTTCCTACATTTATTTTATCAATACGACTGTTTGCTGTTATCTAAACATGACGGTCTAATAAGGATAAAGTAATCTTTTTTATGTGTTCTTTTTCTTGTTGTTCAGGCAACTGTTCTATTCGTTTCATTGCTTTTTGCGTATATTTTCTAGCTAATTGCTTTGCTTTTTCTAAACCATCTAATTCGATAACTAACTGTTGAACTTCTTTAGCATCTTCTCCAGTCATATGTGCTTCTTTATCAACAAGTTCTCTTAATCGTTTGTTATTCTCTTGAAGTGCAAAAATTAAAGGAGCGGTATAGATACCTTGACGAACATCTTCTAAAACGGGTTTACCAAAGACATTAAGAGTTTGAGAATAATCTAAGATATCATCAGTAATCTGAAAGGCCATACCAATATGACTACCGATATAATACCCATTTCTAGAAAAAAATTCTGTTTGCCCGCCATTTAGAGCACCTGAATAACAAGCAAGTGCGAATAATTGAGCTGTTTTTCCAGAAATTTGAGTTAAATAACCGCGGATGGACATATTTTTATTGTAACGTAAATGCATTTGATCTAGCTCACCCATTAGAATACGCTCCATGCCTCGAGTATTAATTTCAATATGTTCTTGAGTATCAGCATAAGTAGATAAAAGACGAAAACAAACTGTAAAAAGGTAATCGCCGGCATAAACAGCTACATCTTTGCCATATTTAGATTGGAGACTAGGTGTTCCTCGTCTCAGAGGGGAGTCATCAATGACATCATCATGAATTAACGTAGCTGTGTGCAATAATTCAACAGCAGCTGCAAGTGCAAGAGTTCGATCCACATGTTGGGTGTTACCAAATTTAGAGAAAAGTAGTGTATATGCTGGGCGGATCATTTTTCCACCGGCATAAATGCTATCCAAAAGTGCTGCTTCAATTTCTTTGTTGCGTAAACGAATTTGTTTAGCCATTACTTGCGTGACCGATTCTAATTCTGTTTGCAATTCTAAATAAGGTTCCCAGAAAGAATGTACAGACATCATCAATAACTCCTTTCTATGTTTGAGTGAATGAGTCATTTTTTAATCACTAATTTTATCATAATATTGAACTTTAAAATCTCTAAGCGTTCGAACATGTTCCATCAAATAATTAGCCGCAATTCCAATAGCCATACCAGATAAAATGCCCATAAAGGATAGGATAGGTAAATATAACATAACAGTCCAAGTTTGAGAAATCCAACTGGCGACGGCTAATTGTCCAACATTGTGTAAGATACCTCCTATGGCACTGATACCGATAATACTGACATATTTTGGTCCTAATTGTTTGACTAATAGCATGCCAAAATAACTTAATAAAGCACCAGTACAACTATATAAAAAAGTAGAGAGAGTGCCTCCTAATAAGGTTGTCATAATTAGCCGGATCCAAACGACAGTAAAACTATCTTTGAAAGGAAGAGTGAATAGTGCGATGATAGTAATTAAGTTTGCGATTCCTAATTTTGCCCCAGGAGCAAAAGCAAATGGAAAAGGAATACCCCGCTCAACTAAACCTAAAATAACCGCTTGCGCAGCTAGCAAGGCTATATAAACAACTTTTTGATTTTTTGTCATCGTAGAATCCTTCCCCCTTTCTTTTTTTAATTTAAAAAGAGTGAAAGCAGATGTAAACTGCACCCACTCTATTTGTGTAAAACCTATGCTTTTTTATTATACAATGAAGCCGGTGTTCCATACCACCATTTCCCAGCTATTTTTTGAATCCATGGAATAATATAGTAATCTAACCCAAATGCACGACCGGAACCGTTCATTAATGCAAGGGCAACGAAAATAAACCAAATGTTAACCCAGTAAAACATTCCTGATAAAGTAAAACTTGCAACTAAAACAACGGTTAAAGCACTTAACAACCAAACAAATAATCCTGCAATAAGAGCTAGACCGATTGCAATTTCAAGAAGAGTCATTACTTTTTGGAAAATTAAAGCGACTTCAGGTGTAGGAATCATAATTTTCATGATACTTTGAAACCAATAAGGTGCTCTTGTAAAAATCATCATAGGTTCTTCGCCATAGGCATAACTTAAGCCGAATATTGGTTTGGCTGCTTCAGCAGCCCCGCTGTCAACAGCTTGGGAAGCGCCAGCAGTAGCGTCTTGTAACCATGAAAAAGGTAAAGCGACTTTATTTCCAAACCAACTATCGGTGCCGAACAAACCAAAAGCTTTTTTGATTCCTTCAAAAAGCCACATACTGCCATAAAAGATTCGTAGAGGTACACTCCAAAGGACATTTCCATAGCGTGATAAATGACCACGGAAAATATTGCGTCGGTCTTTAATATGAAAGAATTCATGGAAAATGTATTGTGTAGCATAATAACCAGAACGAATGCCGAAGAAATAATACAAGTTAACTAAATGCTTCATTAAAATAGCAAAGAATCCACTTAAATGAATGGCTCCTCCTAGATGTGCAACCCCATATGTTGAACCAATTGAAACCATAAAGCCCTGATAATTACCAGAATAGACTTTCTTTTCAGTCTTTTCAATATCGGCAATAATATTATCAGCAGCGGTATGACCAGTTTGTTCAGCAGCTTGAACAATTTGCGGTGTTGGTGTATCTTTAAATTCCTCGTAATACACTAAATCACCAACAACATAGACTTTTTCTAATCCTTTAGCTTCCATAAACTCATTGGCAACTAAACGGCCCGCTCCAGCAGTTTCCATTTCAAATTTTTCAGTATCGGTATTCGCTTTTACGCCAGCAGTCCAAATTAATGTATGCGTAGGTATCTTCTCATCAGACTTTAAAACGATATGGTCTGATTCGACAGCAATGATCGGAGAATTTTTTAGCAATTGAATCCTTTTTTTAGCCATGTATCTTTCTGCTTTATCTGCATCTTTGCGTGTGATCATATTTAAGATAGTTGGAGCAGCTTCAACGACCATCAAGTTCATTTCGGATGGATCAATTTTATTGTCTTTAGCCAATCTTTTTTTCCAATCTAATAATTCACCGATCATTTCAATTCCTGTAAAACCAGAACCACAAACAACGAAGGTCAACATGGCTTTACGTTTAGCCACGTCTCTTTCAACAGCAGCAAGCGCAACTGTTTGTTCTATATGATGTCTAATATCTAAAGCATCGTCTAGTGACCATAAGGTAAATGCATTTTCTTTTACTCCAGGAGTTCCAAAGTCATTTGGTTCTCCACCCATGCCTAAAACAAGGTAATCAAAAGGAAATGAACCATTTTCTGTTAATACCAATCTCTTGTCATGATCAATTTCAGTTACATTATCTGTAACTAAAGCGACATTCTTTAATCGGCAAAATAAACGTTGTAAATCAAATCTGATAGCATCCTCTTCTACTCTACCGCCGGCTACTTCATGCAATTCGGTCATATAAGTTTGATAAGAATGGCGGTCAATCAGAGTGATTTTCACCTCAGGATTTTTTTTAAAACGTTTCGCCAGTTTTTTTGTAGTAGCGATGCCGGCAAATCCCGCACCAACAACAACAATGTTTTTTGAAGTCATATTTTCCACTCCTTATTAGTATAATAATGATTAAGTAAATAAAAAATAAATCTTTATAAATAGATCCAACATATATAATTAGATTAAGCAGAAATTGAGTAACATGAATTAGTTAAACAATTCACAACCTATACAAAAGTAAGTATACTAAAAAACAAGCTAATTGTCTACATTCATTTGCCTTGAAATGTTGGTAAAACAGCCTTAAAATGATGGGGAAACGGCCTTGAAATGGTGAGATAACAAAGGATATAGGTTGTTGATTTTCTTGTGAAAATGTAGACAATTAAAAATTGGTCAGTTATACTAGTCTCAGGTATTCTTTCGCTTTGTAAATAAGTCGCCTATGCAAAAAAAGGCAGACTGAAAAAATAGGGTGGTAAGTCAGGATGAAAATTAAAAACGGGTTTGAATTATCATCTGTTATTTTTTCATCAGTAATCGTTTTAGCTGCTAAAGCAGACAAAATGGAAATAATTATGGTGGACAACAAAGTAGAAGAAGAATAGAAATGTATAAATTTAATGAAATAAAAACAACAAGGTCTTAGCTTGAATTCTGAGACCTTGTTGAAAGGGTATACTTGCTTTAATCAGGAATTTTGATAGTATGATTTGAACAAAGGAGAGAAAGAAATGGAGACTAAAAACAATTGGAAGATTTTTTTTCTTTTATTTAGTATGCTGCTCTTTATTTCTGGTTGCAGCGAGGAAAAAGAAACAACCGGGCTAGTAGATGAACCATATAGTAGGACAGAATTTTTGATGGGAACAGTAGTAAATGTGAAAATTTACGACGAGGGGAAACAAGAAGTATTAACGAGAGTCTTTAATCGAATTGAAGAACTATCTGGAAAGATTACAGTCAATGATGGTAAATCTGAAGTCGAAAAAATAAATGAACAAGCAGGCATCAAACCGCTAGAAGTATCTGATGATGTTTATTCCTTGTTGAAAGCTGCATACGGATATAGCAGTGAGAGTGAAGGAAGCTTTGATATGACTGTCGGACCATTGACTAATCTATGGCACATTGGCTTCGATGATGCCAAAAAACCAACACAATCCGAAATCGATGATTCTTTAACTTTAGTAGATTACTCAAAAGTAGAGTTAGATGATGAGAAACAAACGATTTTCTTAACAGAAAAAAATATGCGATTAGATTTAGGTGCAATTGCAAAAGGGTATATTACAGATGAAGCAGTGAGAATCTTGAAATCTAACGGAGTAGTTACTGCAATTGTTGATCTAGGAGGCAATATATTTGTCTTAGGAAATAGCCCCCGTGCTAAAGGAGCTGCATGGAATGTTGGGATTCAAAATCCTTTCGAAACACATGGAGAAATTATAGGTTCGATTCCAATCAACAATAAAACAATTGTAACATCAGGCATCTATGAAAGATTCATTGAGGTAGATGGAGTGAAGTACCATCATTTACTAAACCCTAAAACAGGTTGTCCTTTTGATAACGATTTAGCGGGAGTCAGTATTGTGGCAGACAAATCGGTTGATGGTGATGGGTTATCAACTGTCGTTTTTTCTAAAGGGCTAGAAGGTGGTTTGGACTTTATTAATCAAAGAGAAGATGTAGAAGCTATTTTTGTTACGAAAGACAGATATATCTATTTGTCTGAAGGATTGAAAAATGGTTTTAGGTTGAATAATGATGAATTCAATTTGAAGAATTAAAAATGGATCAAGCATTTGGTGTTATTAAATTATATGTAAAAGAAGGAGTACTCAATTGACGCTAACTGTTTTTTTAAAACTTGTTGAGATACAGACAAAAATTGCTAGTTTATTTCCTTTTTTATTAGGAGCTCTATTTTCTCGTACTTATTTCAAGTCATTTAATATAGGAAATACATTTATATTTTTTGTGGCAATGTTGTTAGTTGATATGACTACAACAGCCATCAATAATTTGATGGATTATCAAAAAGCTAAAGATGAAACGTACAAAAAACAAGTCAACATTATTGGGCAACAAAATATTTCCGAAAAAACAGTTACCCAGTTGATAGTTGTTATGCTAAGCGTTTCTTCACTATTAGGTTTATGGCTAGTTTTTCAAACAACAATCTTGTTGCTTATTATGGGAGGGGCTTGCTTTATTGTCGGGATTTTCTATACATTTGGTCCAGTTCCAATTTCGAGAATGCCATTGGGAGAAATACTTTCAGGGTTAGTTATGGGTTTCGGTATTTTTTTCATTACCGTTTACGTAAATGTGGAATCAGAGACACTGCTAAACTTGGTTTTTCAAGGGACCACATTTCTTCTAACAGGAGACTATCTCGCCATTATAACAATAGCTTTTGTTTCACTACCAACGGTCTTTTTGATTGCGAATATTATGTTAGCCAATAACATTTGTGACTTGGATCAGGACGTTAGCAACCATCGTTTTACTTTGCCTTTTTATATAGGGAAAAAATACGCCATTTTATTGTTTGATTCATTAACGTATGCTTCTTATGTAATTATCATTTTAGCAGTGTTGTTCAAGTTGATGCATCCGATATTACTTTTACTTATGTTTACCTTTATTCCTATCCAGAAAAATCTCCAAGAATTTAATGTGCAGCAGCTAAAAGAAAAAACTTTTTCTTTAGCTATTAAGAATATCACTATTTTTAGTGGAACAGAAACTCTATTATTAGCTGTTAGTTTAATGCTCAATAATTAGATGGAACAGACTTCTATTATCTAAAAAAAAAAGAATAATTGACACTTTAGCAAAGTGATGTTAAATTTAATTAGATTTCACTCGCTAAAATAGAAAGTACAGGTGAAAAAATGACCATTAAAAAATCTGCTCTAGCGTGTTCGATATGCGGATCTAGAAACTATTCTAAAAAGGTAAATAGTGCTGGACGTACGGAACGACTAGAAGTAAAGAAATTTTGTAAATATTGCAATCAGCATACAATACATCGCGAAACGAAATAAAAACTAGTTTAATTGAACTGTTCGGAGGGAATAGCATGAGTAAGATAAAAGATTTTTTCGTTGGCGTAAGCCATGAAATGAAAGCTGTCACTTGGCCGACAAGTAAAGAATTAAAAAGAAACACAATTATTGTGTTTGGAGTTTGTCTGTTATTTACGATTTTCTTTATAGTTGTTGATTTCGGAATCAATTCTGTTCTTGATTTTATTTTATAAAACTATCAAAACTACTAGCGAGTTGACATGAAAGATGGTATACTATCCACAAATAACCGACGCACCAAAACCTTCTTAATCTTAACGAAGGTTTTTTTGTATGGCATAAATCAAAAACAACTACTAACATTAAAAATAAATGGTACAAAAAATAGATAGGAGAGATTAAAGTGGAACAAGTTGAAATTGAAAAACACTGGTATGTCTTACACACATATTCAGGGTACGAAAATAAAGTGAAACAAAACATTGAATCACGTGCGAATAGCATGAGGATGGAAGATTATATTTTCCGTGTTGTCATACCTGAAGAAGAAGAAACAGAAAAGAAAAATGGTAAAGATAAAGTAACAATGAAAAAAACTTTCCCTGGTTATGTATTAGTGGAAATGATTATGTCGGATGATTCTTGGTATGTTGTCCGTAATACGCCAGGAGTAACAGGCTTTGTCGGTTCTCATGGCGCTGGAAGTAAGCCTGCCCCACTATTAAAAGAAGAGATTGAAGTTATCTTACGTCGTTTAGGTATCAGCTCTCGCCATAAAGAAGTTGAATTCGAAATAGGCGAATCGGTTACAATTATTGAAGGTGCTTTTAGTGGGATGATTGGTAAAATCACTGAAATTGAACAAGAAAAAGCTAAATTAAAAGTAAATGTAGAGATGTTTGGTCGCGAGACAAGTACAGAACTTGATTTCGAGCAAGCGGATAAACTTTAAGACTACTTGAAGCCTTTTGTGAAAGATGATAAAACCATGATGGATTGGTTTTCTTCTAATTTTACAAAAGGTTTTTTTATTTAATTAGCTGATAATACTTGTAACTTCATTCATGAGAAGGTTAACAAGGTGCTGATTGGAATTGAAAAAGTGAATAGATATCTTCTTTTTTCTCTTTAAGATCTTTGTATAGAAGAAGATAAACTAAAGGATAAAAAGATGACGTAGAAGTGGAGGTCTTTATGAAAGCACTAATTTTATGGCTAGCTAGCTTGGTTAATGAAATACATGATCAAATAGCTTTACGATTTGGTATCCAGATGACAGATAAAGAGTTGCATTTTTGGGTAATTGGGTTGATTGGTATTGTGTTCTTTCTATTAGCTTATATAGTGTTTAAATGGATTGATCAGTTTAAATTTAAAACAACGATAGTGGCATTTATTTACACATTCACTCTGATGGTTGTTTTAGTTTTTGCGATTGAAATTCAACAAGCCATCACTAACCGTGGGAATATGGAGTTTGCTGACGCGGCGATGGGGTTGTGGGGATTCATCGTTTTCTTTTTTATCTATAGTATAGTAGCTGGCATTATCCATGGGGTAGTTCAGTTAGTAAAAAGATTGAAAAATAAAAGGAGTAAACCCCGCCTGGAAGAACCCTCACAGAGATTCCGTTCTAAAAAATAAAATACTTTAAATTAATACTTGTTGTATAGCATTAAAAATGCTATAGTCAACTAGTACGTTTTTACGTATGAAGATATGTGGGAGGGGAAATCTTAGCCCCATTAACCACATCGCGGACTCATTCAAGGAGGTATGTCTCGTGGCCAAAAAAGTTGTCAAATTAGTTAAATTGCAGATTCCTGCAGGAAAAGCAAGTCCAGCTCCCCCAGTAGGTCCAGCTTTAGGTCAAGCGCAAGTGAACATCATGGGATTCTGTAAAGAATTCAATGCACGTACGCAAGATTTAGGTGGATTACTGACACCAGTTGTTATTTCTGTATATGAAGATCGTTCATTTACTTTTATTACAAAAACACCGCCTGCGGCTGTTTTGCTTAAAAAAGCTGCTGGTATTGATAAAGCATCCGGTGAACCAAACAAGAAAAAAGTTGCAGCTGTTACAAGTGCACAAGTAAAAGAAATTGCTGAAACAAAAATGCCTGACCTAAATGCTGCAACGATTGAAGCTGCTATGCAAATGGTAGAAGGTACTGCACGAAGCATGGGAATTACTGTCGAAGGTTAATCCCGAAACTCGCTTCTCAGTGTCTCTCGTCTACAATAAGATGAGGATCAAGTGGGAGGTAAAACCGTTATAACCACAATCAAGGAGGAAATAAAACATGGCTAAAAAAGGTAAACAATATTTAGCAGCTTTAGAAAAAGTAGACGCTGATAAGCTTTATACTGTAGAAGAAGCTGTAGCTTTGATAAAAGAAACTAGTTTTGCTAAATTTGATGAAACGATTGAAGTAGCATATAGACTTGGTGTAGACCCTAAGAAAGCTGACCAACAAATTCGTGGGGCAGTTGTTCTTCCAAACGGAACAGGTAAAACACAAAAAGTTTTAGTTTTTGCTAAAGGCGACAAAGCAAAAGAAGCAGAAGCAGCTGGAGCAGACTACGTCGGCGAAGCTGAATTAGTACAAAAAATCAATGGTGGATGGTTTGATTTTGACGTTGTTGTAGCAACACCAGACATGATGGCTGAAGTTGGCCGTTTAGGACGCGTTTTAGGACCCAAAGGTTTAATGCCTAACCCTAAAACAGGGACTGTTACTATGGATGTTACGAAAGCAATCAATGAAATTAAAGCTGGTAAAGTTACTTACCGTGTAGACAAAGCAGGAAACGTTCATGCTCCTATCGGAAAAGTATCATTTGATACAGCTAAATTAATTGAAAACTTTGGAACAATCAACGACACAATGCTTAAAGTAAAACCTTCAACTGCTAAAGGTCAATATATCAAAAATATATCAATCACTAGCACATTTGGACCTGGCGTTAAAGTTGACGCTAATACATTTGCATAAAAAATAATAAATGTCTTGACCTAGACGATTTGTCTTGTTAAAATCGTCTAAGTTAAGTACTATTACCGAAGACAGTAGGTGGCCTTGTGCCTTAATTTCCTGCCGAGGATGATATGTGAAAGCATACAACACTCCCTCTATGTCTACGGTGACATGGAGTTTTTGCGTTATAGAGACTTTTTAAGTTGAATATACGAAAAGATTCCATCAATCGATCGGGAGGTGAAAAATTAATGAGTCAAGCAGCAATCACAGAAAAACAATTGCTAGTTGAAACAGCGAAAACACAATTCCAAAACGCAGCGTCAGTTGTAGTAATGGATTACCGTGGTTTAACTGTTCAAGAAGCGACTGAATTACGTAAACAATTACGTGATGCAGGTATTGTGATGCAAGTAATCAAGAATTCTGTTTTGAGCCGTGCAGCAGAAGCAGCAGGTTTAGAAGGAATGAATGATGTTTTCAAGGGACCTACAGCTATTGCTTTTAGTAATGAAGATATAATTGCACCTGCAAAAATTATTGCAAATTTTGCTAAAGAAGCACCAGCTTTAGAAATTAAAGGTGGCGTAATCGAAGGTAAAGTATCATCAGTAGAAGAAATGAACTCTCTTGCAACATTACCGAATCGCGATGGTTTACTATCAATGTTACTATCTGTACTTCAAGCTCCAATTCGCAATACTGCTCTTATTATCAAAGCAGTTGCAGAATCAAAAGAAGAAGAAGTAGCTTAATAAAAAAATCGCTCTTCTAGCAATTTGAAAAGATAACCAACAAAAAAAATTAACCAATATGGAGGAATATAACAATGTCATTAAACATTGAACAAATCATTGCTGATTTGAAAGAATCAACAGTATTAGAATTAAACGACTTAGTAAAAGCTATTGAAGAAGAATTTGGCGTAACTGCAGCAGCTCCTGTAGCTGCTGCTGGTGGAGCAGAATCTGCTGCTGCTGAACAAACAGAATTCACAGTTGAATTAACAGCTGTTGGAGACGCAAAAATTAAAGTAATCAAAGCAGTTCGCGAAGCAACTGGTTTAGGTTTGAAAGAAGCTAAATCTTTAGTTGACGGAGCACCTGCAGCAATTAAAGAAGATATTTCTAAAGAAGACGCTGAAGCAATGAAAGAAGCTCTTGAAGCTGCTGGCGCAACTGTAACAGTTAAATAATTCAACAATTTATGTTGGAAACTTTCGAGACACGCAGTTTGCTGCGTGTCTTTTTTAATCATAAAGGTAAAATGAGGGGGTTTTTTAAAATGGCAGATCATTATTTTACAAATAAGCCGCATACTGAAAGCGAGCAGTCAGCTTGGACCTATACATTGCGAGGGTTTACATTTAAATTTGTAACAGATTTAGGCGTCTTTTCTAAAAAAACAGTTGATTTTGGTTCGCGTTTATTAATTGAAACGATTGATTTTGATAAAATGGTAGAAGGGGATATTCTGGATGTAGGTTGTGGATACGGACCGATTGGACTCTCGTTAGCTAAAGCAGCTAATGAACGAATGGTCGAAATGGTTGATGTCAACGAACGAGCTCTAGGATTAGCCAAACAAAATGCATCTAATAATCGAATTAGTAATGCAAAGATTCATCCTTCTAATATTTATCAACAGGTAGAAGGCGAATCTTATGCAGCAATCGTCAGCAATCCTCCTATTCGTGCAGGGAAAAAAGTCGTACATGAGATATTAACGGGTTCTTTTGCTCGGTTAAAAGCACAAGGAACGTTGACTATTGTTATACAGAAAAAGCAAGGGGCACCTAGTGCAAAAGAAAAAATGAAAGAAACATTTGGTAATGTAGAGGTATTAACAAAAGATAAAGGGTATTGGATTATCCAAAGCACAAAGAATTAAAAAATAGAAAACAAGGCAATTTAAATTTCGTCTTGACTGTTTGAATTATATGATGTAAAATAACCTAATGCAATCAGTGTGTAGATTAGAATAAGAGTGTTCTGAAATATTGTCCAGGACAAGCTTTTAACGAAAACAAAAGAAAATGTGATTTTTATTTTAAAGTTCACGACTCTTTTGGTTTTTTTTTGTCAAAAAATAGGTTAATTTATGCGATGTTACACAATTTTAACGTTTGACATTAAAATGTAATATAAGCGGATTTACTGCTTTTGATTTTCTACAAAGCACATTCAAAACAATTTTAAGGGGTGAATAGGTTGGCAGGCCACTTAGTAAATTACGGAAAACACCGTACACGTAAAAGTTTTGCGCGAATCAGCGAAGTTTTAGAACTTCCAAATTTGATTGAAATTCAAACCAATTCCTACCAATGGTTCTTAGATGAAGGCTTACGCGAGATGTTTAAAGACATTTCTCCAATAGAAGACTTCGCAGGAAACCTTTCATTAGAGTTCTTGGACTATCAATTACAAGAGTCAAAATATACAGTTGAAGAAGCTCGTTCTCATGATGCTAATTACTCAGCGCCTATTTATGTAAAATTACGTCTAATTAACAAAGTAACAGGAGAAGTTAAAGATCAAGAAGTCTTCTTCGGCGACTTCCCATTGATGACAGATATGGGTACTTTTGTTATCAACGGAGCTGAACGAGTCATTGTTTCTCAATTAGTTCGTTCACCAGGTGTTTACTTTAATAGTAAATTAGATAAAAATGGTAAAGAAAATTTTGGAACGACCTTGATTCCAAACCGTGGAGCATGGTTAGAGTATGAAACAGATGCAAAAGATATTTCTTATGTCCGCATCGACCGTACTCGTAAAATTCCTTTATCTGTTTTAGTTCGTGCATTAGGCTTTGGTTCAGATGACCAAATTCTTGAAATCTTTGGTGCTAACGAAAGTCTTCGTTTAACAATAGAAAAAGATTTGCACAAAAATGCAAGTGACTCACGTACGGAAGAAGCCTTAAAAGACGTGTATGAGCGTCTACGTCCAGGTGAACCAAAAACAGCAGATAGCTCAAGAAGTTTATTAACTGCTCGTTTCTTTGATCCAAAACGTTATGACTTAGCTAATGTAGGTCGTTACAAAGTAAATAAAAAGTTAAATTTAAAAACGCGTCTATTCAATTTGACATTAGCTGAAACGCTAATTGATCCTGAAACGGGTGAAATATTAATCGAGCAAGGAACGCTTTTAGATCGTGATCATATGGATATTTTAGATCCTTATCTTGATGCGGGTTTAAACAGTGTAACTTACTATCCATCAGAAGACGCTGTAGTAAAAGATCCGATTTTATTACAAGTTGTAAAAGTAGTTTCTCCAAAAGATCCTGAGCGCGTGGTTAATGTCATTGGGAACAGTGTAATTTCAACAGAGATAAAAAATGCTACACCTGCTGATATTATTGCTTCAATGAACTACTTCTTCAATTTACAAGAAGGAATCGGCCACGTAGATGATATTGACCATTTAGGTAATCGTCGTATTCGTTCAGTTGGTGAATTATTACAAAACCAATACCGTATTGGTTTGTCTCGTATGGAGCGTGTGGTTCGCGAGAGAATGTCTATTCAAGATATGGCAACTGTCACACCACAACAATTAATTAATATTCGTCCAGTAGTGGCAGCAATTAAAGAGTTCTTCGGTTCTTCTCAGTTGTCACAATTTATGGATCAAACTAATCCATTAGGCGAGTTAACACACAAACGTCGTTTATCAGCCCTAGGACCCGGTGGTTTAACTAGAGACCGTGCCGGTTATGAAGTTCGAGACGTACATTACTCGCATTATGGCCGTATGTGTCCGATTGAAACTCCAGAAGGACCAAACATCGGTTTGATTAACAGTTTATCAAGTTACGCTAAAATAAATAAATTTGGTTTTATTGAAACACCTTACCGTCGTGTAGATCGCGAAACTGGTAAAGTAACAAATAAGATTGATTATTTAACAGCGGATGAAGAGGATGCTTATGTAGTAGCCCAAGCAAATGCAAAATTAAATGAAGATGGCACATTTGCGAATGAAATTGTTCTTGCCCGTTATGTTGAAGAAAATTTGGAAGTTCCTATTAGCCGAGTGGACTATATGGATGTATCACCTAAGCAAGTAGTAGCAGTCGCAACAGCTTGTATTCCTTTCTTGGAAAATGATGATAGTAACCGTGCTTTAATGGGCGCTAACATGCAACGTCAAGCTGTTCCGCTGGTTAATCCGCAAGCTCCTTTAGTCGGAACAGGTATGGAATACGTAGCTGCAAAAGATTCAGGTGCTGCAATTATCTGTCAAAATGACGGAATTGTTGAATACGTAGACGCTAAAGAAATTCGCATTCGCCAAAGCAATGGTGCCTTAGACAAATACGCTGTTACAAAATTCCGTCGTTCAAATGCCGGAACTTGTTACAACCAACGTCCAATTGTTGCTAAAGGAGATCGTGCAGATAAAGGCGAAATATTGGCAGATGGTTCTTCAATGGAGAATGGAGAAATGGCATTAGGCCAAAATCCACTAGTAGCCTTCATGACATGGGAAGGTTACAACTATGAAGATGCTATCATCATGAGTGAACGTTTGGTTAAAGATGATGTCTACACTTCTATCCATATTGAAGAATATGAATCAGAAGCTCGTGACACAAAACTTGGGCCTGAAGAAATTACTCGTGAACTTCCAAACGTTGGAGAAGATGCATTAAAAGATTTAGATGAAATGGGTATCATTCGTATTGGTGCTGAAGTGCGCGATGGCGATTTATTAGTTGGTAAAGTAACACCTAAGGGCGTAACTGAACTATCTGCTGAAGAACGCCTATTGCATGCTATTTTTGGAGAAAAAGCTCGTGAAGTACGGGATACTTCTTTACGTGTACCACACGGTGGTGGAGGAACAGTTCATGATGTGAAGATATTTACACGTGAAGCTGGCGATGAATTATCTCCAGGTGTAAACATGCTTGCACGAGTATACATTGTTCAAAAACGTAAAATTAATGAAGGGGATAAAATGGCTGGCCGTCATGGTAACAAAGGGGTTGTCTCTTTAATCATGCCAGAAGAAGATATGCCATTTATGCCTGATGGAACACCAGTAGATATCATGCTGAACCCATTAGGAGTTCCTTCACGGATGAATATTGGACAAGTATTAGAGTTGCATATAGGAATGGCGGCTCGTCAATTGGGTATTCATATTGCTACTCCAGTATTCGATGGAGCAAACGATACAGATGTCTGGGAAACGGTTAAAGAAGCAGGGATGGCCTCAGATGCTAAAACTGTTTTATATGATGGAAGAACAGGACAACCATTTGATAACCGTATTTCTGTTGGTGTTATGTACATGATTAAGTTAGCCCACATGGTTGATGATAAATTACATGCTCGTTCAACAGGACCTTATTCATTAGTTACACAACAACCATTGGGTGGTAAAGCTCAATTTGGTGGACAACGTTTTGGTGAGATGGAAGTTTGGGCACTTGAGGCGTATGGGGCAGCTTATACATTACAAGAAATTCTTACGTACAAATCAGATGATGTTGTTGGACGTGTGAAAACGTATGAAGCTATTGTTAAAGGGGAACCTATTCCAAAACCAGGAGTTCCTGAATCATTCCGTGTACTAGTTAAAGAATTACAAGCTTTAGGGTTAGATATGAAAGTATTGAACGCTGATGACGAGGAAATTGAACTACGTGACATGGATGATGACGATGACATCGTAAATATTGATGCATTAAGCAAATACGCTGAAGAACAAGAAAAAGTTCGCGCAGAAGCAGCCGAACAAGAACGATTAAAAGACTAAGAGGCTGAGAACAACGGTTGCTTCGAAAAGAAAATAGGAAAAGTTGAAGACATCTATGATTTCAAACACTTTTATCATTTTCTCGAGAAGCAGTTGTTCGAAGCTCAATTAAGAAAAGAGAAAACGAGTCCTTAATTAGGGCTCGGTTTCTATTGATTTAAAAGAACCAGAAAAAAGAGAGCAAGATAGGGCAGCTCGAAAAAAATAAAGGGAGGTAGGCCCCTTGATAGACGTTAATAATTTTGAAAGCATGCAAATAGGCTTGGCCTCTCCAGATAAGATCCGTAGTTGGTCTTATGGAGAAGTAAAAAAACCAGAAACCATTAACTATCGTACATTGAAACCTGAACGTGATGGATTATTCTGCGAACGTATTTTCGGACCTTCAAAAGACTGGGAATGTGCTTGTGGGAAATACAAACGTATTCGTTATAAAGGTATTGTGTGTGATCGCTGTGGTGTTGAAGTTACACGTTCAAAAGTACGTCGTGAGCGTATGGGACATATCGAATTAGCAGCACCAGTTACTCACATTTGGTATTTCAAAGGGATTCCAAGTCGTATGGGACTTGTTTTAGACATGAGCCCACGTGCACTTGAAGAAGTTATTTATTTTGCTTCTTACGTAGTCACTGAACCTGGGAATACTCCAATGGAAAGAAAACAGTTGCTAACTGAAAGAGAATACCGTGAACGCCGTGAACAATACGGCAATGAATTCCAAGCTGCAATGGGAGCAGAAGCCATTAAGCAGTTATTAAATGATGTAAATGTTGAAAAAGAAGTTGCTGAGCTGAAAGAACAATTAAAAACTGCACAAGGGCAAAAACGAACACGTGCTATTCGTCGATTAGATATTTTAGAAGCGTTTCGTAATTCAGGAAATCATCCTTCATGGATGGTTATGGATGTTATTCCAATTATTCCGCCAGAAATTCGTCCAATGGTTCAATTAGAAGGTGGACGCTTTGCAACAAGTGATTTGAATGACTTGTACCGCAGGGTTATCAACCGTAATAACCGTTTAAAACGTCTATTAGATTTAATGGCTCCCAATATTATTGTTCAAAATGAAAAACGGATGCTACAAGAAGCCGTTGATGCTTTAATCGATAATGGTCGTCGTGGTCGTCCTGTTACTGGTCCGGGAAACCGTCCATTAAAATCATTGTCTCACATGCTTAAAGGGAAACAAGGACGTTTCCGTCAAAACTTATTAGGAAAACGTGTCGACTATTCTGGTCGTTCAGTTATCGTAGTTGGACCAACTTTAAAAATGTACCAATGTGGGTTGCCTAAAGAAATGGCTATCGAATTATTCAAACCATTTGTTATGCGTGAATTAGTTGCCCGCGATATTGCTAGCAATATTAAGAATGCTAAACGTAAGATTGACCGTCAAGATGATGCTATCTGGCCTGTTTTGGAAGAAGTCATCCGTGAACATCCGGTTCTATTAAACCGTGCACCTACACTGCATAGATTAGGTATTCAAGCATTTGAACCTATCTTAGTTGAAGGTAAAGCTATCCGTCTCCATCCGTTAGTTTGTGAAGCGTATAATGCCGATTTCGATGGTGACCAAATGGCTGTCCACGTACCACTAAGTGACGAGGCACAAGCTGAAGCACGTATGTTGATGCTTGCTGCTCAAAATATTTTAAACCCTAAAGATGGTAAGCCAGTCGTTACGCCATCACAAGATATGGTTTTAGGTAACTATTATTTAACGATGGAAGAAGAAGATCGCGAAGGCGAAGGGATGACATTCAGTAGTTTGAACGAAGCTTTAATCGCTTACCAAAGTGGGTATGTACATTTGCATTCACGAGTTGGTATTCGTTCGATAGATATTCCTGGTAAACCATTTACTGAATGGCAAAAAGATAAAATGTTAATTACAACAGTTGGTAAATTAATTTTTAATGAAATTATGCCAAATGAATTCCCTTATTTGAATGAGCCAACACAAAGCAACCTTGAAATTGCAACACCAGATAATTATTTTGTTGAAGCAGGAACGGATATTCTAGCTCATATTAAAGAGCAAGAATTAATCAAACCATTCAAGAAAAAAAATCTAGGGAATATCATTGCTGAAGTCTTCAAACGATTTAAAATTGCAGAAACTTCAAAAATGTTAGATAAGATGAAAGATTTAGGGTATAAATACTCTACTATTGCCGGAATTACTGTAGGTATTTCTGATATTGTTGTTTTAGAAGAAAAACAACAAATATTAGATGAAGCCCATACTCAAGTAAATAACATAACAAAACAATTTCGTCGTGGTTTGATCACGGATGAAGAACGTTATGAACGTGTTATTGCTGTTTGGAACGCTACAAAAGATCGGATTCAAAACAGACTGATGGAAAGTTTGGATGATCGTAACCCAATCTTCATGATGAGTGACTCTGGTGCCCGTGGTAACATTTCTAACTTTACCCAGCTTGCTGGTATGCGTGGATTGATGGCTGCACCGAATGGTCAAATCATGGAATTGCCGATTACATCTAACTTCCGTGAAGGACTTTCCGTTTTAGAAATGTTTATCTCTACTCATGGAGCTCGTAAAGGAATGACCGATACAGCTCTGAAAACTGCTGACTCAGGTTACTTGACTCGTCGTTTAGTAGACGTGGCGCAAGATGTTATCATTCGTGAAACAGATTGTGGAACTGACGGTGGACTTGAAATTATGGCAATTAAAGAAGGTAATGAGGTCATTG
The DNA here is from genome assembly GCF_000744185.1 of Carnobacterium funditum DSM 5970. Classification (NCBI taxonomy): domain Bacteria; kingdom Bacillati; phylum Bacillota; class Bacilli; order Lactobacillales; family Carnobacteriaceae; genus Carnobacterium; species Carnobacterium funditum. Next base: position 1,668,573 of record NZ_JQLL01000001.1, read on the forward strand.
AACCTCTTGAAGAACGCTTATTGGGTCGTTACACTCGTAAAACAGTTCTTAACCCTAATGATGGGTCAGTTATCATCAAGAACAATGAAATCATTACAGAAGATATTGCTAAACAAATTATCGATGTTGGAATTGAATCTATCACGATTCGTTCAGTCTTCACATGTAATACTAAACACGGCGTATGTAAGCATTGTTATGGTCGTAACTTAGCGACTGGTTCTGAAGTTGAAGTTGGTGAAGCAGTTGGGACAATCGCTGCTCAATCAATTGGTGAGCCAGGAACTCAATTGACTATGCGTACATTCCATACAGGTGGAGTTGCTGGGGCTGATATTACTCAAGGGCTGCCTCGTATCCAAGAGATATTTGAAGCTCGTCATCCTAAAGGACAATCGGTTATTACCGAAGTGACAGGGGAAGTCATCTCAATTGATGAAAACCCTGCTGACCGTACTAAAGAAGTTACTATTAAAGGTGAAACAGATACTCGGAGCTATCAAGTTCCATTTATGTCTCGCATGAAAGTTGCTGAAGGAGATAAAATTGAACGCGGTACTCGTTTGATTGAAGGATCAATTGACCCTAAACAATTATTGAGCATAAGCGATGTTATATCTGTTGAAAATTACCTGTTACGTGAAGTTCAGAAAGTATACCGTATGCAAGGGGTAGAAATTGGAGACAAACATATTGAAGTAATGGTTCGTCAAATGTTGCGCAAAGTTCGGATTATGGATCCAGGCGAAACAGATGTTTTACCAGGTACTTTAATTGATATTCACGACTTTACAGAAGAAAATGCTAAGACTTTGATGGCAGGTGGCATACCAGCTACAGCTCGTCCAGTCTTATTGGGAATTACAAAAGCTTCATTGGAAACAAACAGTTTCCTTTCAGCTGCATCATTCCAAGAAACGACTCGTGTCCTAACAGATGCTGCAATCCGCGGCAAACGTGATCCGTTATTAGGATTGAAAGAAAATGTTATCATCGGTAAGATTATTCCAGCTGGTACTGGAATGGCTAAATACCGTAAGATGGAACCTAAAGGCGTTGGCGTTGTAAGCGAAAATGTTTACAGTATAAATGACTAAATAGGACCAAATAGTTAAAGTAAGTTAAGAGAGAAAACCGTTCAACTGATTCTAGTAATTAGTTGAACGGTTTTTTTGTATTATTCATTAAAGTGTCATTATTTTTAAGGATTAACAAGATATGATATGCTATTTGTATAGATAAAAATAGTGATTAAAAGATAAGAAAAATTATAGACTGATTGAATGATTCTTTAATGCCATAACTAGTTAGTTTAATCCAACTAAAAGAAAGAGGGATGAAGAAAATGAAAGCCATTCGTGTTTATGAATTTGGAGATACTGAGCAACTAAAGTATGAAGAAATTGACATTCCGGTACCTAAAGATGAGGAAGTACTCATAAAAGTTTACTATGCTGGTGTCTTACCGATTGATTTTAAAATTCGTCAAGGTAAATTTGGTAAAAGAAAGTTTCCCTATACACCAGGGATAGCTGCTTCGGGAGTTATTGAAGAAATAGGAAAAGATGTAGTCGGGTTTAAAGTTGGTGAAGCCGTTTTTGGCAGAACCAAAAGAGGTGCTTATAAAGAATATGCGACTATCCCAATAAAAAACTTAAATCATAAGCCAAAACAACTCACTTTTGAAGATGCTGCTACTATTACAGCAGGAGCAGAGGCCGCATGGGAGGCTTTGTTCTCAAAAGGGGAATTGAAAGAAGGACAACGAGTGCTCATTCATGGTGCATCAGGAGGAGTTGGACAATTCGCTGTTCAATTGGCTAAATGGAAAGGCTCGGAAGTTATTGGAACAGCATCTAGTAAGAATCAGACTTTTTTAAAGAAACTAGGTGTAGATCAAGCAATCGACTACACAGCAAAAAGTTTTGAAAAAGAGGTAGCAAAAGTTGATCTGGTAGTTGATTTAATAGGTGGAGATACACAAAACAAATCCTGGTCAGTGATTAAACCAGGAGGTAAACTAGTTAGTTTAATTGATATTGATGAAACAGCTGCGGAAGATTATCCTCTGGTAACAGCAATTTTCAGTCAAGCTAGTCCTACGTTGGAAGAGCTGGATAAACTTTCAGATTTAATGGCTAACGGAACCATTAAATCTGGAATTGGAGCTATATTTCCTTTAAATCAAGTTCGTGAAGCCACTAAAAAATGTGAAACTAGACATGGAAGAGGCCGGATACTATTAAAAATTAGTGGTCATGAAAAGAGCCGAATAAATGTATTTTAACTCAGTCCACAACAGAAAGAGCTGAATAATTAGTTCAGCTTTTTCTGTATTTACTATTAATTCATTAAAGAAAAGAATAAAGGATAGTTAAAAAATTCGTTCCGTATAGTGCAACAAGAAAAGCACCTAAAAAAATAAAAGGCGCAAAGGGAAATGGAGTTTGTCGTGATTTTTTTTTAAAATAAAAAAAGATTAAACCAGTTACTAGACTTACCAAACAGGCAATAAATAAGACCAATAAAGTTAACTCAAAACCAAAAAATAAACCTAAAACACCAAAAAGTTTCACATCCCCCCCTCCTATCCCTTGGCTAGTAAAGCAATAGAAAGCATAAAATAATAAGAAGAAACTAATGCCACTTATAAAGTAGTAATATAAAGGTAGAGGGTGAAACCACAATCGAACAATTATGGTTGATGAAAAAAATAAAAGCATTAAAGAATCAGGCAATAGGAAATAATATAAATCACTGATAAAAAAGATAATGCCAAAAGCAATTAAAAAAAAGAGCAATAGAATTTCTTTGGGTTGATTTATAAATTGAAAAAAAACTAAAACAAAAAGTAATCCGGTTAAAGCTTCGGTGAAAGGATATAAAAAGGAAAATGTTGTATGACAATGACGACAATGACCTTTTTGTATAACATAAGAAAAGAAGGGAATCAGTTCAAGAGTTCCAAGATAATGAAAGCAATTAGAGCAAGTTGACCTTGGATGAACAATGGAATGGCCAATTGGAATTCTTAATCCAATAACCATGAAAAAAGAACCGAAACAAGCTCCAATCATCCAAATAGAAAAAACAAGCAATATATGAATCATATTTTATTTCCTCTCTTTAACAGTATAGTGTATCAATTAAAATATACGTTGTTGCCTTCAAAGAAATTTAAAAATTTAAAATAAAAAAAGTTGAAACATTTATTGACAAAGAAAAAATGACGTGGTATGATTCACAAGGTGCTTTTGTATACAGATTCCTATCTATCGGTCGTTCTGACTGGTACAATAGCCAAACGTTCCATAAACAAAGCTGGTTGCGATTTGCAGCACTATTTTTTTGCTGAAAAAAGAACCACCTGGATGTGTGGACTAGAAAAGATAAATACAGGAAAGGAGGAAATTACCAATGCCTACTATTAATCAATTAGTTCGTAGCCCTCGTAAATCTAAAGTCGGAAAATCAGAATCTCCTGCTTTAAATAGAGGATACAACAGTAAAAGAAAAAAACAAACAACAGTAAATTCACCTCAAAAACGTGGTGTATGTACTCGTGTGGGAACTATGACTCCTAAAAAACCTAACTCAGCGTTACGTAAATATGCACGTGTTCGTTTGTCTAACTTAATTGAAGTAACAGCATATATCCCAGGAGAAGGTCACAACTTGCAAGAACATAGTGTTGTACTTATCCGTGGAGGACGTGTTAAAGATTTACCAGGAGTTCGTTATCATATTGTTCGTGGTGCTTTAGATACATCCGGTGTTGCCGATCGTAAACAAAGTCGTTCTAAATACGGTACTAAGAGACCTAAAAAATAAGCTTTTTTAAACTAATATGAAATCTAAAAAAACTAAAAATCATTTTTGAAAGGAGGAATTTGGATGCCTCGTAAAGGTCCTATTACTAAACGTGATGTTTTACCTGATCCGATTTATAATTCTAAATTAGCTACTCGTTTAATTAACCGTTTAATGGTTGATGGAAAACGTGGGAAAGCTGCTACAATTCTTTATAATGCGCTAGAAGTAGTTAAAGAACAAACTGGCAACGATCCTATTGAAGTATTTGAACAAGCAATGAAAAACATCATGCCTGTTATCGAAGTTAAAGCTCGTCGTGTTGGGGGTTCTAACTACCAAGTACCCGTTGAAGTTCGTCCAGAACGTCGTACTGCTCTAGCATTACGTTGGTTAGTAAACTATTCACGTCTACGTGGAGAAGATACTATGGAACAACGTCTAGCTAAAGAAATCATGGATGCAGCAAACAATTCAGGTGCTGCAGTTAAAAAACGTGAAGAAACACATAAAGTAGCTGAAGCTAACAAAGCTTTCGCTCATTACCGCTGGTAAAATTTTCCCGAAAAAGGCTTGGTTCTTGTTTTTTGAAGACCATGCCTTTATTGGGAAAGATGTGTTTTTTTTAATATAAAGAAAATTTAAAGAAAAAGGGGTGTTAGTGCAAAATGGCAAAAAGAGAATTTACTCTAGAAAATACCCGTAATATTGGAATCATGGCTCATATCGATGCTGGTAAGACAACAACGACTGAACGTGTTCTTTATTATACTGGCCGTATCCACAAAATTGGAGAGACCCATGAAGGGGCTTCCCAAATGGACTGGATGGCACAAGAACAAGAGCGTGGAATTACGATCACTTCTGCGGCAACAACTGCTGCTTGGGCTGGACATCGCGTTAACATTATCGATACTCCGGGTCACGTTGACTTCACTGTTGAGGTTGAACGTTCACTTCGCGTATTAGATGGTGCTGTTGCATTACTTGATGCTCAATCAGGTGTTGAACCTCAAACTGAAACAGTTTGGCGTCAAGCAACAACTTATGGCGTGCCACGTATCGTTTTCGTTAATAAAATGGATAAAACTGGGGCTGACTTCTTATATTCTGTAGGAACGATTCATGACCGTTTACAAGCTAACGCTCATCCAATCCAATTACCTATTGGTGCTGAAGATAACTTCACAGGCATTATTGACTTAGTGAAAATGAAAGCTGAAATCTATGAAGATGATTTGGGAGTTAATATTCGTGAGGAAGAAATTCCTGCTGAATACCTAGAGTTAGCTGAAGAATGGCATATGAAACTAGTTGAAGCTGTTGCTGAAACTGATGAAGACTTAATGGAAAGATATCTTGAAGGGGAAGAAATCTCTCAAGAAGAATTGAAAAAAGCTATCCGTATTGCAACGATAAAAGTTGATTTTTATCCAGTTCTTTGTGGATCAGCATTCAAAAACAAAGGTGTTCAATTAATGCTTGATGCAGTTATTGATTACCTACCATCACCACTTGATGTTGAGGCTATCGAAGGTGTGTTAGTAGAGAATGAAGACCGCGTGTTACGTCATGCAGATGACAGCGAACCTTTCTCAGCTCTTGCATTTAAAGTTATGACAGATCCATTCGTTGGACGTTTAACTTTCTTCCGTGTATACTCTGGTACTTTACAAGCGGGTTCATATGTTCAAAACTCATCTAAAGGGAAACGTGAACGTGTAGGCCGTATCTTACAGATGCATGCTAACTCACGTAGCGAGATTCCTGAAGTGTTTGCTGGCGATATCGCTGCAGCTGTTGGATTGAAAAATACAACAACTGGTGACACTTTGTGTGATGAAAAAGATCAAGTTATCTTAGAATCAATGGAGTTCCCAGAACCTGTTATTCAAGTAGCTATCGAACCTAAATCAAAAGCCGACCAAGATAAAATGGGTGTTGCGTTACAAAAACTTGCTGAAGAAGATCCAACTTTCCGTGCTGAAACTGACCATGAAACTGGCGAAACAATTATTGCTGGGATGGGTGAGTTACACTTGGATATCATCGTTGATCGTATGAGACGTGAATTCAATGTTGAAGCTACTGTAGGAGCTCCACAAGTTTCTTATCGTGAAACATTCCGTGGATCTACTAAAGCTGAAGGTAAATTCGTTCGTCAATCTGGTGGTAAAGGTCAATACGGTCACGTATGGATTGAATTCTCACCAAATGATGAAGGAAAAGGTTTTGAGTTTGAAGATGCAATCGTCGGTGGTGTTGTTCCTCGTGAATACATCCCAGCAGTTAAAGCAGGATTAGAAGCTTCATTAGATAACGGTGTTCTTGCTGGTTATCCATTAGTGGATATTAAAGCTAAACTTTATGATGGTTCATACCATGACGTCGACTCAAATGAAACAGCCTTTAAAGTTGCTGCTTCAATGGCGCTTAAAAATGCTTCTAAAAAAGCAAGCCCAGTAATTCTAGAACCAATGATGGCTGTTGAAATTACAGTTCCTGAAGAGTATTTAGGAGATGTAATGGGACATATTTCTGCACGTCGTGGACGTATCGAAGGTTCTGAAGCACGTGGAAACACAACAATCGTTAAAGGTACAATTCCTTTGGCTGAGATGTTTGGTTATGCTACAGCTTTACGTTCTTCAACTCAAGGTCGTGGAACTTTCTCAATGACATTTGATCATTATGAAGATGTTCCTAAATCTATTTCTGAAGAAATTATCAAGAAAAATGGTGGAGCAGCGTAAGCTGTTCTTCCAATCGTTAAGTATTGCTTTTATTAGTAATAATAGGTATACTTTTTACGACTGATGGGATAAATTCAATGTTTTTCTCATCAAAAAAATTAAAACTCAATTCGAGGAGGAAATTACTAAAATGGCAAAAGAAAAATATGATCGTTCAAAACCACACGTTAACATTGGTACTATCGGACACGTTGACCATGGTAAAACAACTTTAACAGCTGCTATTACAACAGTATTAGCTAAAAGAGGATTTAAAAGTACGGCTACAGACTACGCTTCTATCGATGGTGCTCCAGAAGAGCGCGAACGTGGAATCACGATTTCAACATCTCACGTTGAATACGAAACTGAAACTCGTCACTACGCTCACGTAGACTGCCCAGGCCATGCTGACTATGTTAAAAACATGATCACTGGTGCTGCACAAATGGACGGAGCTATCTTAGTAGTATCTGCTGCTGATGGCCCAATGCCTCAAACTCGTGAACATATTCTATTGTCTCGCCAAGTTGGTGTTCCATATATCGTTGTTTTCTTAAACAAAGTTGATATGGTTGATGACGAAGAATTACTAGAATTAGTTGAAATGGAAGTTCGTGATTTGTTATCAGACTACGATTTCCCAGGAGACGACACTCCAGTTATTTCTGGTTCAGCTCTTAAAGCTTTAGAAGGCGTTGAAGAATACGAAGAAAAAATCATGGACTTGATGGAAGCTGTAGATACTTACATTCCAACTCCAGAACGTGATACTGACAAACCATTCATGATGCCAGTTGAGGACGTATTCTCAATTACTGGACGTGGAACAGTTGCTACAGGTCGTGTAGAAACTGGACAAATCAAAGTCGGTGAAGAAGTTGAAATCATCGGAATCCACGAAGCAACAACTAAATCAACCGTAACTGGTGTTGAAATGTTCCGTAAATTGTTAGATTTTGCTCAAGCAGGAGATAACATTGGTGCATTATTACGAGGAGTTGCTCGTGAAGACATCCAACGTGGACAAGTATTAGCTAAACCAGGCTCAATCACTCCACACACAAAATTTACAGGTGAAGTTTATATCTTATCTAAAGAAGAGGGTGGACGTCACACTCCATTCTTCGCAAACTACCGCCCACAATTTTATTTCCGTACAACTGACGTAACTGGTGTTGTTGAGTTACCAGAAGGTACTGAAATGGTTATGCCAGGAGACAACGTTACAATCTCTGTTGACTTGATTGCGCCTATCGCTATCGATCCAGGTACTAAATTCACGATCCGTGAAGGTGGACGTACTGTTGGAGCCGGCGTTGTAGCTTCTATCGAAAAATAATTAATTAATTTTAAAAGCTAGAAGGACTCTGTCAAAGAACAGAGCGTGTTCAGATGAAAAAAGATCGCATCGTTTTCGATGCGGTCTTTTTATATTGTTTTGTATAGCAAATGAAAAAATACAGATAAAGCAACTACATACGCATGTATTTTCATGTAATATAACTAAATAAGATAAGAGCATGAACAAAAAAATAAAATTAAATAACTGAATTTTTGGATAATATTTATTTATAAACATGTTATACTGAAAAGCATCAGAAGATGAGGAGTATGTATAATGAAAAAACCTATAGAATTAGACTGGGCTAACCTAGGATTTAATTACATTAAAACAGATTACCGCTATATCTCATATTGGGATAAAGGAGAATGGGATGACGGCACATTAACCGAGGATAATACTGTCCATATTAGCGAAGGCTCAACTGCCCTACATTATGGTCAAACCGTATTTGAAGGTATGAAAGCTTATCGAGCAAAAGATGGCAGTATTAATTTATTCCGTCCAGAAGAAAATGCTGAACGGATGCAACGCAGTTGTAGAAGGCTTATGATGCCTGTGATTCCAACAGATATATTTATCGAAGCAGTAAAAAAAGTTGTAAAAGCAAATGAAGCGTACATTCCTCCGTATGGTACTGGAGGTTCATTGTATCTTAGGCCCTATATGATTGGTATTGGAGACAATATTGGTGTGAAACCTGCTTCAAATTATTTGTTTTCAATTTTTTGTATGCCGGTAGGAGCTTATTTTAAAAATGGTTTAGTGCCAACAAATTTTTTGGTTTCTGATTATGATCGAGCCGCAGGGAATGGCACAGGATCCTCTAAAGTAGGTGGAAATTATGGTGGGAGTTTACTCCCAGGTAGCGAAGCGCACAAAAGAAACTTTGGTGACGCAATTTATCTTGATCCTATTACTCATACTAAAATAGAAGAAGTAGGAGCAGCTAATTTTTTTGGAATCACAAAAGATAATCAATTTGTCACTCCTATTTCACCATCAATTTTACCAAGTATTACAAAATATTCACTGCTATACTTGGCTAAAGAACGGTTAGGTTTAGAAGTGAAAGAAGAAGACGTCTTTGTTGATCGATTAGACCGTTTTGCAGAAGCGGGAGCTTGCGGTACAGCAGCGGTTATTACTCCTATCGGTGGAATACAATACAAGGATAACTTTCATACCTTCTATAGTGAAACAGAAACTGGACCCATTACAAAAAAATTGTATAAAGAATTGACAGGTATCCAATATGGTGAAGTTAAAGCACCAAAAGGGTGGATCATAAAAGTATAAAATAATAGAATTATAAATAAAAAATGTAAAATTTAGGATTGTTTAAGTAGACAAACATAGCAGAGTAAGTTACGATAAGAGGCGTTGGCAAAAACTTATCGTAACTTTTCATATTAAAAGAAACTTTCTTTCTTCTATAGTAGTATAAAGAATTACCGATAAAAAGATGTTTTTGGTAGAAACATCAAAAGAATAATAAAATAATTAAAAAAAGTCTTGAAATTAAAAGATACATCTTGTATAATTGGACAGGTGCAGATTTCAATCGAGAAATCGTACTGGGTATTTTGAAAGAAAACCAATGGCTATGAAACGAGAGGTTGCGACACACCCGGCCGCTTTGCCACGGCGAGTGTATCGGAAAATTTTCGTGGAGCAAAGTCTAATTTCTAAGACTAGGCGAAGGAGGGAAAATGATGGCAAAACAAAAAATTCGTATCCGTTTAAAAGCGTATGAACATCGCATTTTAGATCAATCAGCGGAGAAAATTGTAGAAACAGCAAAAAGAACTGGTGCTAGCGTGTCTGGACCAATTCCGTTACCGACAGAAAGAAGTCTTTACACTGTGATTCGTGCGACTCACAAATATAAAGATTCTCGTGAGCAATTTGAAATGCTTACACATAAACGTGTAATTGATATCATCAATCCAACACCTAAAACTGTTGATGCGTTAACAAAACTTGATCTACCATCAGGCGTAGATATCGAAATCAAACTTTAATAAAAATATAAAAAATGGAGGTGTACTCATGACCAAAGGAATCTTAGGCAAAAAAGTAGGGATGACACAAGTGTTTACTGAATCAGGCGAATTAATCCCTGTAACAGTTATCGAAGCAACACCAAACGTTGTTTTACAAGTTAAAACAATGGAAAATGATGGATACGAAGCAGTTCAATTGGGTTACCAAGACAAACGCGAAGTATTATCAAACAAACCTGCAAAAGGACATGTAGCAAAAGCAAATACTGCTCCTAAGCGCTTCATTCGTGAATTTGACGATGTCGAGCTTAGTGAATACGAAGTGGGTAAAGAAATTCGTGTTGATAGTTTCAAAGCTGGAGACATCGTTAACGTTACGGGGACAACAAAAGGTAAAGGATTCCAAGGCGTTATCAAACGTCACGGACATAGTCGTGGACCAATGTCTCACGGATCCCGTCACCACCGTCGTCCTGGTTCATTGGGTGACGCTAACGCAGCGCGCGTATTTAAACAAACATTATTACCTGGACGCATGGGTGGAAACCGTATAACAATTCAAAATCTTGAAGTTGTACGTGTAGACGCAGAAAAAAATGTTATCCTTATTAAAGGAAATGTACCAGGAGCTAAAAAATCCTTAATCCAAATTAAATCTGCTTTTGAAAAAGTAGCTAAATAATTAACTAAGAGAGGAGGAACAAGGAATGCCAAAATTAGCATTATACAAACAAGATGGTACTCAAAATGGTGAAGTTACTTTAAACGACGCTATCTTCGGTATCGAACCAAACGAAAACGTTGTGTTTGATGCAATCATCATGCAACGTGCTTCATTAAGACAAGGAAATCATGCAGTTAAAAACCGTAGCGCAGTCTCCGGTGGTGGACGTAAACCATGGCGTCAAAAAGGAACTGGTCGTGCCCGTGCTGGGTCAACTAGATCTCCAATCTGGCGTGGTGGTGGAATTGTCTTCGGACCAACTCCACGTTCATACAGCTACAAACTTCCTAAAAAAGTTCGTCGTTTAGCTATTAAATCTGTTCTTTCTACTAAAGTAATTGATCAAGATTTAATCGTTGTTGACGCATTGAACTTTGATGCACCAAAAACTAAAGAGTTTGCACAAGTGTTAAAAAATCTAAACGTTGATACAAAAGTATTAGTAGTTGTTGAAGACGGTAATGATTTCACAATGTTATCAGCACGTAATCTTCCAGGTGTTACAGTAGTAGCAACTGACAACATTAGTGTATTGGATGTTGTATCTCATAACAAAATGATTTTGACACAAACTGCTCTTACTAAGGTAGAGGAGGTTCTTCAATAATGGATGCACAAGACGTAATCAAGCGCCCGGTTATCACTGAAGCTTCAATGGTAGCCCAAGAGAGCAAAAAATTTACTTTTGAAGTAGATGTTCGCGCTAGTAAAACAGAAGTAAAAAAAGCAGTTGAAGAAATTTTCGAAGTTAAAGTTAAAAATGTAAACATCATGAACGTACGTGGGAAATTAAAACGTATGGGTAAACATGCTGGTTATACAAAAAAACGTCGTAAAGCAATTGTAACATTAACAACTGATTCTAAAGAAATCCAATTTTTCGAAGCGTAATTAAAGCTTTGGAATAATATTCAGGAGGGAAAACACGTGGCGATTAGAAAGTATAAACCTACTACAAACGGTCGTCGTAATATGACTGGTTCAGATTTCGCTGAGATCACTTCAACAACACCTGAAAAGACTTTGTTGGAGTCGAAAAAAAGAAATGCTGGTCGTAACAACGATGGTAAAATTACTGTCCGTCACCGCGGTGGTGGCCATAAACGCAATTACCGTGTGATTGACTTTAAACGTAACAAAGATGGTGTCATGGGAATTGTTAAAACAATCGAATACGATCCAAACCGTTCTGCAAACATTGCATTAGTGCAATACACAGATGGAATTAAAACGTATATCATAGCACCAAAAGGAATTGAAGTTGGACAACATCTTTATTCTGGTGAAGAAGCAGATATCAAGATTGGTAATGCTTTGCCTTTAGCAAACATCCCAGTTGGTACTATTATTCATAACATCGAATTAAAACCTGGAAAAGGTGGACAACTAGTACGTTCAGCCGGAACTAATGCACAAGTGTTAGGCAAAGAAGGCAAATACGTTTTAGTTCGCTTAAACTCAGGCGAAGTTCGCATGATCTTATCAACTTGTCGTGCAACTATTGGTTCAGTGGGTAATGAACAACATGAATTAATCAACATTGGTAAAGCTGGACGTTCACGTTGGTTAGGCAAACGCTCAACTGTACGTGGGTCAGTAATGAACCCGAACGATCACCCTCATGGTGGTGGTGAAGGTAAAGCTCCAATTGGACATGCCGGTCCATTAACTCCATGGGGCAAACCTGCTCTTGGATTTAAAACACGTAATAAAAAAGCTCAATCAGATAAATTTATTGTTCGTAGACGTAAGAAAAAATAATTTGAGTAAATCAGCTTAAGCTGATTTACCACTAGTGGAAAGGAGGTCCAAACATGGGTCGTAGTCTTAAAAAAGGACCTTTTGTAGATGATCACTTGATGAAAAAAATGGACGCATTAGCTAAAAGCGAAAAGAAATCAGTTGTAAAAACTTGGTCTCGTCGTTCAACAATTTTCCCAAGTTTCGTAGGATACACTATTGCTGTCTATGATGGACGCAAACACGTTCCTGTATATGTACAAGAAGACATGGTCGGACACAAATTAGGCGAATTCGCACCAACAAGAACATACCGCGGTCACGCTGTGGATGATAAAAGAACTAGACGTTAATATCGAGGGGAGGATATACTCATGCAAGAACAAATTACAGCAGCTAAAGCTACAGCAAATACTGTTCGTATTGCACCTCGTAAAGTTCGTTTAGTTATCGATCTTATTAGAGGGAAAAGTGTTGGAGAAGCAATTTCAATTTTGAAATTCACTCCACGCGGAGCATCACCAGTAGTTGAAAAAGTGCTTATGTCAGCTATAGCTAATGCAGAACACAACTACGATTTAGATATAGAAAACTTGGTAGTTAGCGAAGCTTACGTTAACGAAGGCGCAACAATGAAACGTTTCCGTCCTCGTGCTAAAGGTTCAGCGGCACCTATCTTGAAACGCACAAGCCATATTACAGTAGTGGTATCAGAGAAAAAGGAGGGGTAATCTGTGGGTCAAAAAATTAATCCAACGGGCCTACGTATAGGCATAATCCGTGATTGGGATGCTAAATGGTATGCAGAAAAAGAATATGCTAACTATTTACATGAAGATCTACGTATCCGTGAATACATTGCTAAAAAACTTAGCGAAGCTTCAATTTCTCAAATTGAAATCGAACGTGCTGCTAATCGTGTAAATGTTTCACTTCATACTGCTAAGCCAGGCATGGTTATCGGTAAAGGTGGTTCTGAAGTTGATTCTCTACGCAAAAAACTAAATGAGCTTACAGGCAAACGTGTCCACATCAATATTGTGGAAATTAAAAACCCTGATTTAGATGCTAAATTAGTTGCCGAAGGCATTGCCCGTCAACTAGAAAGCCGTGTTGCTTTCCGTCGTGCTCAAAAACAAGCAATTCAACGTACAATGCGTTCAGGCGCTAAAGGAATCAAAACAATGGTTTCAGGTCGTTTAAATGGTGCAGATATCGCTCGTAGCGAAACTCACGCTGAAGGATCAGTTCCATTACACACATTGCGTGCCGATATCGACTACGCATGGGAAGAAGCAGATACTACTTATGGTAAATTAGGCATTAAAGTCTGGATTTACCGTGGAGAAATTCTTCCAACAAAAAAGAACGTTGAGAAAGGAGGGAAATAATCATGTTAGTACCTAAACGCGTGAAATTCCGTCGTGAATTTAGAGGTAAAATGCGTGGCGAAGCTAAAGGTGGGAAAGAAGTAACTTTTGGAGACTACGGCTTACAAGCTTTGGATTCACAATGGATTACTAACCGCCAGATCGAAGCAGCACGTATAGCAATGACACGTTATATGAAACGTGGTGGGAAAGTATGGATTAAAATTTTCCCTCATAAATCATACACATCTAAAGCAATCGGAGTACGTATGGGTTCCGGTAAAGGAGCTCCTGAAGGATGGGTAGCACCAGTTAAACGTGGAAAAATCATGTTTGAAGTTGGCGGCGTATCTGAAGAAGTAGCTCGTGAGGCATTACGTTTAGCTTCTCACAAATTACCCGTAAAAACGAAAATTGTAAAACGTATAGAAATTGGTGGTGAATCGAATGAAGGCTAATGAACTTAAAGAGTTATCCACTGCTGAAATGGTTGAAAAAGAGAAAGAATACAAATCTGAACTATTCAACCTGCGATTCCAATTAGCAACAGGTCAATTAGAAAATACTTCTCGTTTAAGTGAAGTTCGCAAATCGATTGCACGCATTAAAACTGCGTTACGTCAAGCTGAGTTACAAAAATAGTTGACTGGCAAAGGAGGTTACCAAGTAATGAATGAAGAACGTAATCAACGTAAAGTTTATCAAGGCCGTGTTGTCTCAGACAAAATGGATAAGACAATTGTTGTCGTAACAGAAACTCAAAAGAGACACAGTAAATATGGTAAACGTGTTAAATATTCTAAAAGATACAAAGCTCATGATGAAAATAATGTAGCCAAAATTGGCGATATCGTAAAAATCATGGAAACTCGTCCATTATCTGCTACTAAACATTTCCGTTTATTAGAAGTTGTACAAGAATCAGTTATTATCTAATTGACTTTAAAGATAAGAAGTCAGTTTTTAGATCCGAAAGGAGGATACTATTGTGATCCAATCAGAATCTCGTTTAAAAGTTGCAGATAATTCAGGAGCACGTGAAGTGCTAGCTATTAAAGTACTTGGCGGTTCAGGCCGTAAGACTGCTAATATTGGTGACGTAATCGTTTGTACCGTGAAGAACGCTACACCAGGCGGCGTTGTCAAAAAAGGCGAAGTTGTTAAAGCTGTTATTGTTCGTACCAAAACTGGCGCACGTCGCTCAGATGGTTCTTACATCAAATTTGACGAAAATGCTTGTGTAATCATTCGTGACGATAAAAGTCCGCGTGGAACACGTATCTTTGGACCTGTTGCACGTGAATTACGTGAGAACAATTTCATGAAAATTATTTCATTAGCACCAGAAGTACTATAATAACCAACCATCCACTATAAGGAGGTGCAAGAAAACATGTACATCAAATCAGGCGATAAAGTTAAAGTGATTACTGGTAAAGATAAAGGAAAAGAAGGCGTAATTTTGAAATCTTTCCCTAAAAAAGACCAAGTAATTGTTGAAGGAATCAACATGGTGAAAAAACACCAAAAACCAAGTCAATTGAATCCACAAGGTGGTATTCTTGAAATTGAAGCTCCAGTTCACGTTTCAAACGTTATGCTAATTGACGCTTCAACTGGCGAGCCAACCCGCGTTGGTTATAAAGTTGAAGAAGGTAAAAAAGTACGTATTTCTAAAAAAACTGGTGAAGTTTTAGATAAATAAACTATAAGGAAGGAGGGACAATCCGAATGAACCGCCTTAAAGAAAAATACTTGAATGAAATTACACCATCAATGATGGAAAAATTTGAATATAAATCAATTATGGAAACGCCAAAAGTTGATAAAATTATTATCAACATGGGTGTCGGTGATGCCGTATCAAATGCTAAAAACCTAGATAAAGCTGTTGATGAATTAACTGCTATTTCTGGACAAAAACCAATGATTACTAAAGCTAAAAAATCAATCGCTGCTTTCCGTTTACGTGAAGGAATGCCGATTGGTACAAAAGTTACTCTACGTGGAGAAAGAATGTACGATTTCTTAGACAAATTAGTTACTGTTTCTCTTCCTCGTGTACGTGACTTCCATGGCGTAAGCAAAAAAGCTTTCGACGGACGTGGGAACTACACTTTAGGAGTTAAAGAACAATTAATCTTCTTAGAAGTTGACTACGATAAAGTAGACAAAGTCCGCGGAATGGATATTGTTATTGTAACTACTGCTAAAACAGATGAAGAATCACGCGAACTTTTAACACAACTTGGAATGCCATTCCAAAAATAAAAAAAGGAGGCGAACTACGTGGCTAAAAAATCAATGATTGCTAAGAACAAACGTCCTGCAAAATACTCAACTCAAGAGTACACTCGTTGCGAACGTTGTGGACGTCCACACTCAGTTTATCGTAAATTTAGACTTTGCCGTATTTGCTTCCGTGAACTTGCCTATAAAGGACAAATTCCCGGCGTGAAGAAAGCAAGCTGGTAAGACGATACTTGCATAAAGGAGGCTAAAAACAAATGGTCATGACAGATCCAATAGCAGATTTTCTAACACGCATTCGTAATGCCAATATGGTACGTCACGAATCACTAGAATTACCTGCTTCAAAAATCAAAAAAGAAATTGCTGAAATCTTAAAACGTGAAGGTTTCATTAAAAATGTTGAATATATGGCAGATGACAAACAAGGTGTTATCCGCGTTTTCTTAAAATACGGAAAAAACAACGAACGTGTTATCACTGGATTGAAACGTATCTCTAAACCAGGTTTGCGTGTTTACGCTAAAGCTGGTGAAGTGCCTAAAGTTCTTAATGGACTAGGTATTGCAATCGTATCAACTTCTGAAGGTATGTTTACAGATAAAGAAGCTAGATCTAAAAATGTTGGTGGAGAAATTATCGCTTACATTTGGTAATATTGATAAATAAACAAGGAGGTGCACAGCTGTGAGCCGTATCGGTAATAAAACAATCACTGTTCCTGAAAACGTAACTGTTACTCGTAATGAGAACGAAGTTACTGTTAAAGGACCAAAAGGTGAGTTGACTCGCTCTTTCAGCCCTGTTATTACAATGACTGTAGATGGTAACGAAATTTCTTTTTCACGTCCTAATGACTTAAAAGAAAATCGTGCGATGCACGGAACAATGCGTGCTAACCTAAACAACATGATTGTTGGAGTAACTGTAGGTTTTGAAAAAGCTTTAGAATTAATTGGTGTAGGGTACCGTGCACAATTACAAGGGAATAAACTTGTAATGAACGTTGGCTACTCTCATCCTGTAGAATTCGATATTGAAGAAGGAATGACTGTTGAAGTTCCTGCCAATACTCGAGTAATCATTAAAGGATCAAGCAAAGAGCGTGTTGGTGAATTAGCTGCGAATATTCGTGCTATTCGTCCGCCAGAACCTTACAAAGGCAAAGGGATTCGTTATGTTGGCGAAATCGTACGTCGTAAAGAAGGTAAAACTGGTAAGTAATTTTAATTACTTAGCTGCTTAAACTAACAAAAAAGATAAAGAGGTGACAATTGTGATTAATAAACCAGACAAAAACAAAGTACGTTTGAAAAGACATTCACGTGTACGTTCTAAAATTTCTGGTACTGCAGAGTGCCCACGTTTAAACGTTTTTCGTTCTAATAAAAATATCTACGCTCAATTAATTGATGACGTAGCGGGTGTGACGCTAGCAAGTGCATCTTCATTAGACAAAAACATCGCAGGTGAAACTACAGCGAGCCAAGCATCAGTTGTTGGAGAAGCTATAGCTAAATCAGCTGTTGAAAAAGGAATTAAAAAAGTAGTCTTTGACCGTGGTGGATACCTTTACCATGGCCGTGTGCAAGCTTTAGCTGAAGCTGCTCGCGAAAATGGACTAGAATTTTAAAAAAAGGAGGAATACCACACATGGTTTACATCGATCCAACACAATTGGACTTAGAAGATCGCGTTGTTTCTATCAACCGCGTAACTAAAGTTGTAAAAGGTGGACGTCGTCTACGCTTTGCTGCATTAGTTGTTGTAGGAGATAAAAACGGACACGTAGGTTTCGGTACTGGTAAAGCTCAAGAAGTTCCAGAAGCTATCCGTAAAGCAATTGAAGACGCTAAAAAGAATCTTATTCAAGTGCCTATGGTAGACACTACGATTCCTCATCAAGTTATCGGACGCTACAGTGGCGGTAACATTTTAATGAAACCTGCTAAAGAAGGTTCTGGAGTATCTGCGGGCGGACCTGTCCGTGCAATCTTAGAACTTGCTGGAGTATCAGACATCACAAGTAAATCTTTAGGCTCAAGCACACCAATCAACATGGTACGTGCAACAGTTGACGGTTTATTACAATTAAAACGCGTTGAAGAAGTTGCAAGACTTCGTAATAAATCTGTAGAAGAAATTCTAGGATAAAAGGAGGACAATAAAAAATGGCTAATTTAGAAATCACTTTAAAACGTAGCGTTATTGGACGTCCTCAAAATCAACGTGATACAGTAAAAGCGTTAGGATTGAAAAAAACTAACAGTTCTGTAGTAAAACCTGCCAATGAAGCTATTAAAGGTATGGTTAAAACAATTTCACATTTAGTTGACGTTAAAGAAGTCTAAAAAAGAACGAAATCTTTTATTGAAGGAGGTGCCCAATCTATATGAAACTTCATGAATTAAAATCTGCCGAAGGTTCTCGTAAAGAACGCAATCGCGTTGGACGTGGATCTTCATCAGGCAATGGTAAAACTTCAGGTCGTGGTCAAAAAGGACAAAACTCACGTTCAGGTGGTGGCGTACGTCTAGGGTTCGAAGGTGGACAAACACCATTGTTCCGTCGTTTACCAAAACGTGGATTTACAAACATTAACCGCAAAGAATATGCAATTGTCAACCTTGAAACATTAAACCGTTTTGAAGATGGTACAGAAGTAACACCAGCAATGTTGGTTGAAACTGGTATCATTAAAGCTGAAAAATCTGGGATTAAAGTTTTGGGTAACGGTCAAGTTGAACGCAAACTAACTGTTAAGGCAAGCAAATTTTCTCAAGCAGCTAAAGAAGCTATTGAAGCTGCTGGTGGTTCAATCGAGGTGATTTAATGTTCACACTGTTGAAGGATGCTTTTCAAGCAAAGGACATTAGGAAAAAAATTCTTTTCACTCTTGGTATTTTAATTATCTTTCGCATAGGGACTCATTTAACGGTTCCTGGCGTAGATGCTTCTGCTTTAAAAGGTCTTGCTGATTCGTCAAATGGCCTATTTAGCTTATTAAATACCTTTGGTGGCGGAGCGTTAAGCAGCTATTCTATTTTTGCTTTAGGTGTTTCTCCATATATCACTGCTTCAATCGTGATTCAACTACTACAAATGGATATCATTCCCAAGTTTGTGGAATGGGCAAAACAAGGTGAAGTAGGCCGTAGAAAATTAAACCAAGTAACGAGATATGTCACAATCGGTTTAGCTTTTGTTCAAGCGATTGGTATCTCTTTTGGATTTAATGCTCTAACGGGTGCAGGATTAATCAAAAATCCAAGCACAACTACTTATCTTTCAATTGCTCTTATTCTCACTGCTGGAACAATGTTGGTTATGTGGATGGGTGAACAAATTACGGTTAAAGGTTTTGGTAATGGAATATCAATGATTATCTTTTCAGGTATCATTGCGAAAATACCATCAGACGTTATGACGTACTACAATACTCAAATCCGCAATGCAGGAGATCAACTTACTGGAGCAATTTTGTTTACAGTAGCCTTATTGCTTGCTATTGCTGCAGTTGTAATTGTAGTTATTTATATCGAAAATGCTAAGCGTAAAATTCCTGTACAGTACTCAAAACGAGCAACTGCTACAAATCAAAGTTCGTTTTTGCCTTTGAAAGTAAATTCGGCTGGAGTTATTCCAGTTATTTTTGCGAGTTCGTTTATTATGACTCCACAAACATTATTAGGGTTCTTTAGTCAGAGCAATGCTGATGCTTCATGGTTTATCATTATGAACAAAATTTTTAACTTGCAAGAACCAACTGGAGCAGCTTTGTATACATTATTGATCGTATTATTCACTTACTTCTATGCATTCATTCAAGTGAATCCTGAAAAAGTAGCTGAAAACTTACAAAAACAAGGTGGTTATATTCCAAGCGTGCGTCCTGGTAAGCCAACACAAAACTTTATCTCAAGCACGTTAACAAACTTGAGTACGGTGGGTGCTGTTTACTTGGGAGTGATTGCATTGCTTCCGATTATTGCCTCCAATTTATGGAATTTACCTTCTTCCCTAGCTCTAGGTGGAACCAGTCTATTAATCGTAGTTGGTGTTGCTTTAGATTCAGTTAGACAATTAGAGGGCCAAATGATTAAACGTAGTTACCAAGGCTTTATACAATAAGAAGAACGTGTTGGGGATTATCCTCAGCACCAATTCTTACATTAGTAGGAGGGAAAATGATGAATCTCATTTTAGTAGGTCTTCCTGGTGCAGGAAAAGGAACACAAGCCGAGAAAATTGTTGACACATACCATGTGCCGCACATTTCAACCGGGGATATGTTTCGTGCTGCTATCAAAAATGAAACTGCCTTAGGAATAGAAGCAAAAACATTTATGGATAAAGGCGAATTAGTACCTGATGAGGTAACAAACGGGATTGTAAAAGAACGTTTGACTGAAGCAGATACAAAAGACGGCTTTTTATTAGATGGTTATCCAAGAACGCTTAACCAAGCGAACGTTTTGGAAGGTATTTTAAAGGATTTAAACAAGAAATTAGATGCCGTTATTTACATTAATGTAAATAAAGATATTTTAATGGAGCGTTTGACTGGACGGATTATCTGTCGTTCATGCGGCGCAACTTATCATAAAGTTTACAACCCGCCAAAGGTTGTTGGAACATGTGATCGTTGTGGTGGACATGAGTTCTATCAAAGAGAAGATGATAAACCTGAAACCGTTGAAAATCGAATAAATGTTAACCTTGAATCAACAAATACTCTAGTAGATTTTTATTCAAAACGCAATGTCTTGCATACCGTTAATGGTGAAGATGATTTTCAAGATGTGTTCAAAGATATTCAAACAATCATTTCTAAGGTTGAATAAAATCAACGACAACTTGATTGTGACTAGTTTTGAGTCGTTTTGAACAATATCTCGCATTAAAGTGGTTAATAGAAGTAAGCATAGCGATAGTCTGCAGCAAACTTGTTACTAAATTAATTTCGTGGTATAATGTGCCAGATGTTGAATTCTCAATGCTGTTATGTTGTGGTATAATTAATAGGTTAAGATGAAACAGAAAAGTGAGGGCTATGGCGCTCACTGTTTATCGCGTTTAAAATGCGAAACACTTTTAAGGAGGTACGAGGCGTGGCGAAAGACGATGTCATTGAAATAGAAGGAACAGTCGTTGAAACTTTGCCGAATGCAATGTTTAAAGTTGAACTTGAAAATGGCCATATTGTATTGGCTCATGTTTCAGGAAAAATTCGGATGCACTACATTAGAATCCTACCTGGAGACAAAGTAACAGTAGAATTGTCCCCATATGATCTAACCCGTGGACGCATTACTTATCGCTTTAAATAATTGTACTCCGTCAATTAAAATGGGAGGTATAATTCATGAAAGTAAGACCATCAGTAAAGAAAATTTGTGACAAATGTAAAGTTATCCGACGTAATGGTCGTGTTATGGTGATTTGCGAAAATCCCAAACACAAACAACGTCAAGGTTAATCAGTTAAATTAACAGGAGGTGTAAATAAATGGCTCGTATTGCTGGTGTAGATATTCCACGTGACAAACGTGTTGTAATTTCTTTAACATATATATTCGGAATCGGTAAAACAACAGCACAAAAAGTTTTAAAAGCTGCTGACGTTTCTGAAGAAATCCGCGTAATCGATTTAACAAATGATCAATTAGATGCTGTTCGTGCAGAAGTTGATAAATTAAAAATCGAAGGTGACCTTCGTCGTGAAGTAAGCCTAAACATTAAACGTTTGCTTGAAATTGGTTCATATAGAGGCATGCGTCACCGTCGTGGTTTACCCGTTCGCGGACAAAACACGAAAAACAACGCACGTACTCGTAAAGGTCCATCTAAATCAATCGCAGGTAAGAAAAAATAATAATTAAGTAAGGAGGTCAACCTTCATGGTAAAAAAAGTTGTACGTAAACGCCGTGTGAAAAAGAATATCGAAAGTGGGGTTGCTCACATTCGTTCTACTTTTAATAACACAATTGTAATGATCACAGATGTTCATGGTAACGCTGTTGCATGGTCTTCTGCTGGAGCTCTAGGTTTCCGTGGATCAAAAAAATCAACACCATTTGCAGCACAAATGGCAGCAGAAGCTGCAGCAAAAGTTTGTATGGAAAATGGGATGAAAACTGTAGAAGTTGCCGTTAAAGGTCCTGGGTCAGGTCGTGAAGCAGCTATCCGTTCTCTACAAGCAACTGGTTTAGAAGTTACTGCAATTCGCGATGTAACGCCTGTTCCACATAATGGATGCCGTCCTCCGAAACGCCGTCGTGTATAATTGAGAGCTATTTCATTTTATGGTTTTACACTCGGTATCATGAACTTCACGTTTTGAAAGGGGTATAGATAGAATGATCGAAATTGAAAAGCCAAGAATCGAAACGATTGAGATCAGCGATGATGCTAAATTTGGCAAATTCGTTGTAGAGCCACTTGAACGCGGTTATGGAACTACGTTAGGAAATTCTCTACGTCGTATCTTGTTGTCTTCTCTACCGGGAGCAGCAGTAACCACTATTCAAATCGATGGTATTTTACATGAATTTTCAGCTGTTGATGGTGTTCTTGAAGATGTAACGTCAATCATTTTGAATGTAAAAAAACTTGCACTCAAGTTATATTCTGGTGAAGATAAAACGATTGAAATCGATGTAAAAGGTCCTGCAATTGTAACAGCAGCCGATATCATTTATGATAGCGATGTTGAAATACTAAACCCTGATTTGTACATTTGTACAGTAGCCGAAGGTGCACGTTTCCACGTACGCATGACAGCTAAAACAGGCAGAGGTTACTCAAGAGCGGAACACAATAAACCAGATGATATGCCTATCGGTGTATTGCCAGTCGATTCGATTTACACCCCAGTTAGTCGTGTAAACTACCAAGTAGAAAACGCACGAGTGGGTCAGAAAGATATTTTTGACAAATTAACACTTGATGTTTGGGCAGATGGTTCAATTAGTCCTGAAGAAGCTGTAAGTCTTGCAGCTAAAATAATGACAGAACACTTGAATATCTTTGTAAATCTAACAGATGAAGCTCGCAAAGCTGAAATTATGGTAGAAAAAGAAGAGACTCATAAAGAAAAAATGCTTGAAATGACAATTGAAGAACTAGATTTATCTGTTCGTTCATACAACTGTTTGAAACGTGCTGGTATTAATTCTGTTCAAGAGTTGACTGATAAGTCTGAAGCTGAAATGATTAAAGTACGCAATCTAGGACGTAAATCACTTGAAGAAGTTAAGTATAAATTAGCTGAACTTAATTTAAGTTTACGCCAAGACGATTAGTACTGTAACAAGGGAGGAAAATCAAAATGGGTTACCGTAAATTAGGCCGTACAAGCTCACAACGTAAAGCAATGTTACGTGATTTAACATCTGATTTAATCATTAACGAACGTATTGTAACAACTGAAGCACGTGCTAAAGAAGTTCGCAAAACAACCGAAAAAATGATTACTTTAGGCAAAAAAGGCGACTTGCATGCACGCCGTCAAGCAGCAGCTTACATTCGTAATGAAGTAGCAGCTATTAAAGAAGAAGACGATGCTGTTGTTATCCAATCTGCTTTACAAAAATTATTTAGTGATATCGCACCTCGTTACGCTGAGCGTCAAGGTGGATACACACGTATTATGAAAACAGAACCACGTCGTGGCGATGCTGCACCAATGGTTATTATTGAATTAGTTTAATTTCAGACAACGTTGGTTGACTTCGGTCAATACAATTAGTAGTTCTTAATTATACAACATTCAAACAAGGTTTACTTTTTTGATGTATGTAAAGAGTGTTACGATGATGGAAATACTAAGTTTTTCCAAGTCTAGCTCGAAACTTCTCTTAGGTGGAAATGGGTTTCATTTAAGAGAGGTAAATTCATCGAGTAAAGTGATTTTTTTTGTCTTAAAACAGGCAACAAATAATTGGGGTTGTCCCTTTATTTGTTGCCTGTTTTAGTATATAAAATGAAATGGTAGAATAAACTTATTCTAACCGATTGCTTTATACTACTGAGAATGGAACTGGAGAATAACCTACATTGCACCAGGCATAATTTTTTGATAGTCTTATAGAGACTCGAAATTAATGAGAACGTGAGGAATGCCCAATGGATAAAATCATAACATTAAAAAATATTTCATATCAATACCATACAACGGATACCAGACCGGCTTTAAATAATATTTCTCTTTCTATAGAGGCTGGGGAATGGGTCGCAATTATTGGACATAACGGATCTGGAAAATCTACTCTGGCAAAAACAATCAATGGGTTGATTGCTCCTAATCAGGGTGAAGTAACTGTTGGTGGGTTAGTTTTAAGCGAGCAAAACATTTGGGAAATCAGAAAATTAGTTGGAATGGTCTTTCAAAATCCTGATAATCAATTTGTTGGCTCAACCGTACAAGATGATGTCGCTTTTGGATTAGAAAATCAAGGTATTCCAAGAGACGAGATGATTCAACGTGTCTTTGACGCGATTGAACGAGTAAAAATGACTGAATTTATGGAAAAGGAACCAGCTAGGTTATCTGGAGGACAAAAACAACGCGCGGCAATTGCTGGTGTGGTTGCATTGCGTCCAGCTATTATTATTTTAGATGAAGCTACCAGTATGCTTGATCCACAAGGCCGACAAGAAGTTCTATCTACTGTTAAAGCGATTAAAGAAAAAGCTAATCTAACGGTGATTTCGATTACTCATGATATTGATGAAGCAGCAAATGCTAATCGAGTAATCGTTATAAAAAATGGAGAATTGGTACAAGAAGGAACGCCGGAAGAAATTTTTGCGTCTGGTGAAAAATTAATTGAAATGGGGTTGGATTTACCTTTTCCTGAAAAGTTAAAGTTATCCTTAAAGGAACGCGGTATTGATGTACCAGCGGAATACCTGACAGAAGAAGGGATGGTGGACTGGCTATGGACATTATTTTCGAAAAAGTAGGCTTTACCTATCAAAAAGGGACGCCTTTTGAAAACCGTGCTCTTTATGATATTGATATGGTCATAAAAGAAGGAAGTTTTACCGCTTTAGTTGGGCATACAGGCAGTGGGAAATCGACTGTTTTGCAGCATTTAAATGCTTTAATGAAACCAACAGAAGGTACGGTGACAATAGGTGACCGGGTTATTAGATCAGAAACCAATAATAAAAACCTTAAATCTATTCGCAGACAGGTCGGCATCGTTTTTCAATTTCCAGAGGCTCAATTATTTGAAGAAACGGTTGCAAAAGATATTGCTTTTGGCCCGAAAAACTTTGGCGTTTCTGAAAAAGAAGCGATGGAACTTGCTGAAAAAATGCTTCCGTTAGTAGGATTAGATGAAAGTTTTATGGAACGTTCGCCATTCGATTTGTCTGGCGGACAAATGCGTCGAGTTGCGATTGCAGGTGTATTAGCAATGGAGCCGCAGACTCTCGTCTTAGATGAACCAACTGCTGGATTAGATCCACAAGGCCGTAAAGAGATGATGGATATGTTCTATCGTTTGCATAAAGAAAAGGGTTTAACCATTGTTTTAGTAACTCATCTAATGGATGATGTAGCTGACTATGCAGATCACATGATTATTTTAGAAAAAGGAACGGTTGTTAAAGAAGGAACACCACGCGAAATTTTCCGAGATGAAGAGTGGTTAAAAGCAAAGCAGTTAGGCGTACCTTCAGCTGTATCCTTTAGCAATCGGTTAGATGCGAAATTGGGTGTACTGGGTACTCATCCGTCGTTGACAGCTACCGAGTTAGCGAATTCAATTGCTGAACGCGTTAAAGCGTTAAAAGCAGGTGAAGTCAAATGATGGATAAATTGATTTTTGGTCGTTATATCCCTGGCGATTCTTTGATCCATAAACTAGATCCAAGAGCTAAGTTAATGGGCAGTATGTATTTTATCGGTATCATTTTTTTAGCCAACAATTGGCAAGCTTATACGTTATTATTTCTCTTTACCATGTTTGTTATTCTATTATCTAAAATAAAATTAAGCTTTTTTATTAATGGTGTTAAACCACTCATTTGGTTGATTTTATTTACGGTAATCTTACAAGTCTTGTTTACAGGCGGAGGAACAGTTTATTTTTCATGGGGTCCAATCACAGTGTCTCAAGAAGGCATATTAAACGGCGTGTATATCTTTTGTCGGTTCGTGCTAATAATATTCATGTCAACCCTATTAACGCTGACAACTATGCCTCTTTCACTAACAGATGCCATTGAGTTCTTGTTGCGTCCCTTATTGGCGTTGAAAGTACCTGTTTATGAAATTGCTTTGATGTTATCGATTGCTTTAAGGTTTGTTCCAACATTAATGGATGAAACAGAAAAAATAATGAATGCGCAACGTGCGCGAGGAGTAGACTTTGGAGAAGGCAATGTTTTTCAACAAATGAAAGCCATTGTTCCGTTATTGATTCCTTTGTTTGTCAGCTCATTTAATCGTGCCGAAGAACTAGCAACGGCAATGGAAGCTCGTGGGTACCAAGGTGGTGAAGGCCGAAGCAAATACCGTTTGTTGAAATGGGAGACGCGTGACACGTTTGTTATCGTCGCTTATGCTCTTTTAACTGTTGCCTTAATCTTTTTAAGAAAATAAAGCAGGCATAAAGACTTGTTCATTAATCAGTCGAACAGTCTTTTTCTGTTTTTAAGAATAAATTAAACCCTTAGGAGTTAGATGAAAATGGAAAAAAAACGCTATAAAATAATCATTCAATACGATGGAACGAATTTTAATGGCTTTCAAATTCAACCTAAAGGGCGTACTGTTCAAGGTGAAATTCAGAGAGTGTTAAAAATTATGTCTAAAGGAATAGACATTAAGATACACGGATCGGGTAGAACTGATTCAGGTGTTCATGCACTAGGACAAGTGATTCATTTCGATTACCCTTTTCCTATGCCAGTCGAAAATATGCAACGAGCCATGAATAGTTTGACAACTGATGAAATTGAAGTTTGTGCTGTTGAAATCGTGAACCCCAACTTTCACGCACGGTATCTAACAACTGGTAAAAAATACATGTATCGAGTGGATACGAATGAAAATACGAATCCTTTTAAACGTTTATATGCAAAGCACCACGAATACCCTATTAACTTGCCAGTTTTAAAACAAGCCTTAAAAGATATTGAAGGCACACATGACTTTTCCAGTTTTTGTGCGACAAATAGTGGACGCGAAAATAAAGTGAGGACTATTTACGAAGCTAGTGTGGTCGAAGATAAAGAAAATGGGGAACTCATTTTTACGTTTAGAGGAAATGGCTTTTTATATAATATGGTTCGCATTTTTATTGGGACATTGCTTCAAATTGCTAACGGTCGACGTCCGGCTGATGATATGAAGCGTTTGTTGGACGTTAAAGATCGTCGTCAAGCTGGTCCAACGGCATCCCCACAAGGGCTATATTTGGTTGAAGTCTTTTACGATAATGAAAAAGCGACTAAAGGCACGGCTTTTGAAACGATAGCTCCTGCTAGAACGGAGAGGTCTAATGACAGTTCTGATAAGACCAAGTCTTTGGTCTGATTATTCTGATTTGATTGCTATTGAAAATCAATTATGGAATGAAAGCAATACTCCACAAATTATCACTTATTCAACACCAGCAGAGTATAGGATACAGTTTCCTGTTGGAACCCATTTAGTAGCCTTTAGCGAGTCAAAGGGAAAAGTTGTTGGATTCATCGGTTTTCATCCTCCGACTCATTTACAGGCCCATAAACGAACGTGGACGGTTGACATAGGTGTAGATCCGATGATGCAAAGTAGTGGAGTAGGTAAAAAATTAATAGATGCTGTCAAAGAAGAAGCAGCTAAACAAAGCATTCATAAATTAAGTCTACGCGTATTAGGAACCAATCAGCGTGCGGTACGTTTTTATCAAAAAAATGGTTTCATTATTGAAGGGATTTTAAAAGAAGAATTCTGGATGAGGAACCAATTTGTTGACGATATTTTGATGGGTTTTTATTTTGGGAAATAGATCGAATCTGTTAGTATAACAAATTCGATAGGAGAATAAAGATGAATAAAAAAGTCATGCTCTTTTTTGCCGCAGCATTTGTTTTAGGAGGTTGTGGCACACAAACAACTGAAGAACCAATGGTAGAGTCTTCTGATTCAGTAGCTCAATCGAGTGAAGAAGGTATGACAGAAAGTATAGCTGTTGGAAGTTCAGCAGGAATAGAATTAGCTACTCAAGATGATGAAGATAGGGCCTCCTGTTAGCGAAGCAGTAGGCAAGGCTGAAAAAGTGACAGGTATTAATCCATATGAAGAGTTAATTTACGCAAAAGAGACGGTTGATTTATCTAGCTATGAAAATCAATTATTAACAGACAATCAAGGAACACGTGTGAGGCTGTTTTCAAAAGACAATGAACAAAGCTATAAAACGGTTTATGTAAAGAATAACAACTGGTTAAAAGTGATTAATCTAGAAGCAGATAAGTTACTGTTAAATGAAAAAAACAAGTAGGTAAAAAAAAAATAAAGAAAAGCATCTGGAAACATTGACAACTATCTTTTTAAACGGTAAAATGTTAGGTGGTATTGTTTGCCCCACATAATGAGCCCCGGAAACTTATAGTGTGCAACAAACAAACAGATAAGAATATGGAGGAATAAAACGTGCGTACAACTTATATGGCTAAACCTAGCGAAGTAGAACGTAAATGGTATGTGGTAGACGCAACTGATATCCCAATGGGACGTTTGTCTACTGTAGTAGCATCTATTCTACGCGGTAAAAATAAACCAACTTTCACACCCCACATTGATACTGGTGACTTTGTGATTGTTATTAATGCAGAAAAAATCAAATTAACTGGTAAAAAAGCAACAGACAAAATTTATTATCACCACACTGGCTTCATTGGTGGTTTGAAGCAAGTCTCTGCTGGAGAATTGCGCTCTAACAACCCTCGTAAATTGATTGAAATGTCAGTTAAAGGCATGTTACCTAAAAATACTTTAGGCCGTGCACAAGGCATGAAATTACACGTTTACGCTGGTACAGAACACACTCACCAGGCACAACAACCAGAAGTATTAGATATTACTAACCTAATTTAAGGAGGGAAATTCTTTGGCACAAGTACAATATACCGGCACAGGCCGTCGTAAAAATTCAACAGCTCGAGTACGTTTAGTACCCGGAACTGGTAAAATCATCATGAACAAAAAAGACATTACTGAATACATGCCTTTCCCATATCTTTATGTAATCGTTAAACAACCTTTAGCAGTTACAGAAACTATGGAAAACTATGACATTCACGTAAACGTAAATGGCGGTGGATACACTGGACAAGCTGGCGCTACACGTCATGGTATCGCTCGCGCGTTGCTACAAGTAGATCCAGATTTCCGTGCTCCTTTAAAAGCTGCAGGCCTATTAACACGTGACCCACGTATGGTTGAACGTAAAAAACCAGGTCTTAAAAAAGCTCGTAAAGCTTCACAATTCTCAAAACGTTAATTCGTTATTATATCAACGTTTCAAGACGCTTTCCAAGAAATTGGAAGGTGTCTTTTTTTGCTGTAATTGTTTATCCTAAAACTAAAAAAGTTCATTCAACATTAGGTTGAATGAACTTCATAAAGTGACTCTATTTTCTTATGATTTAGGGACAGCCAATACCAGTTTGACGAAAAGACATAACGTCTTAGCATAAACTCTAATCATCAAAGATTAGCTTATTTTTGTATGTTATTCCTTAATTCCTGAAATGACACGACGGACTTTAGAAATAGAATCTTCCGATTTCTCTTGATTGAAGAACCGGAAGATGACATATAGTGAGTCGATAATACTTAATTGCGCGATACGAGATGCCAATGCTTCAGAACGAAATTCCGTTTCTTCAGAGATTGAAATGAAGACAACATCTCCAAGTTTAGCTAAAGGCGAATTCGCTTGACTCGTTATAACGATAATTTTAGCACCAGATTCTTTTGCGATTTTGGCGATACATATCGTTTCTTTGGATCTCCCCGTATGAGAAACAATGATAGCGCAGTCATTATTCGTTAATAAGGAAACTTCCATTAACTGAATGTGGTAATCCGTACTATGAAGAACAGTAATAGAAGAGCGCAAGAATTTATGATAGGCATCTGCGGCTACAATCTCAGAACCTCCAACACCAAAAAAGAATAAGCGATTGGAATTATTAATCATATTTCCTGCTTGTTTTAAATCTTGTTCTTTTAACAATTTTCTGGTATCAGTCAACGTTGAAATGTTAGAATCAAAAACCTTTTGTGCCATGGTTAACTCGGTATCATCTTTTTGAATATTTTCATGAATGGAGAACGCGGATAAATCATTTTCTTGAATCAACATGGCTATTTTGAAATTTTTAAATCCGTTAAAGCCAAGTTTTTTTGTGAATTGAAAGAAAGTAGAATCTGCAATTTCTAGCTCATTTGCTAAATCACTAATAGAACTATGAGCGACTTTACTGGGGTTTTCTAAGATGTAATCTGCGATTGCTTGTTCTTTTGGACTAAAATCATTGTACATCGTTTTAATTTGTAATCGGATTGAGACAGCCATAAATGATCCTCCTTGAGACAATAATTCATCTCTTTTTTGCTAGTTTTAAAGATACAGTATTTCTAGAAAAAAAGCAAAAATGTTTATTTTTTTTTGTGCTGTACAGGTTAGTAAAAATTTGAGGAGTTATCATAGAACGGGTATTCGTAGTTTTTCTAGAGTTGGATAGATCTTTGGTAGAAATAAAAAAAGGATTTATTTATGTAAATTAAAAATCTGGAATGACTCTTTAAAAAAATTAGAAAATATAGTTTAAACATATTTTTTTGAAAATTGCCTGTAAAAGAAGATGTATTGGTTATTCGTTGTCGAATGTAGGAGGATGATGTTTTTTTTAAAAGCAATAAAAAAAACTTTTGTTTTAGATGTTGACATAAAAAAAATATTTTTTGTATAATTGGATTATAAAGATTGGAGGCGTTATCATGGAGGTTGGTATAATTGGTTTAGGCAAAATGGGCTCAAATCTAGCATTCAACCTAAAAGATCATAAGTATGATGTAAAAGGGATGGATATGTCAGAAGAAGCTTTGAACAGTGCAATGAAAGGGGGGATAAATACGTTTCAAACAGTCGATGAGCTGCTTGCTTCGTTCAAAGGCAAACGAGTAATCTGGATGATGCTACCAGCGGGGAATCCGACGGAAAGTGTGCTGGATTATTTACTCCCATTATTAGCGCCACAAGATATCGTTATTGAAGGTGGAAATTCAAATTATAAAGATTCGATCCGTCGTTCAGAAAAATTCGCGAAAAAAGAGATTAGCTATTTTGATTGTGGAACATCGGGTGGGATTTCAGGAGCACGTAAAGATGCTTGCTTGATGATTGGTGGCGACAAGGAAGTTTTCGAATCAATCGAACAACTGTTTAAAGATATCTCGATTGAGAGCGGATACTTGTATTCAGGAGCTTCCGGCAGTGGACATTTTCTGAAAATGGTACACAACGGGATTGAATATGGCATGATGCAGGCAATCGGTGAAGGATTCCAAATTGTAGAAAAAAGTGATTTCGATTTTGATTTAGCTGAAGTCGCTCGTGTGTGGAATCATGGATCAGTTATTCGTAGTTGGCTCATGGAAATCGCCGAAATTCAATTTAGAAGTAGTCCACGTTTAGAAGATTATCGTGGTAAGGTAGCAGCTTCTGGGGAAGCCAAATGGGCGGTTGAAACGGCTTTAGAGATGGGCATACCAGTACCAACCATTGCGTTGAGTTTGTTTATGAGGAACTTATCACAAGAAGAAGATAATTTTTCTGTAAAAGTGGTTTCTGCATTG
The DNA here is from genome assembly GCF_000744185.1 of Carnobacterium funditum DSM 5970. NCBI lineage: Bacteria > Bacillati > Bacillota > Bacilli > Lactobacillales > Carnobacteriaceae > Carnobacterium > Carnobacterium funditum. Next base: position 1,700,418 of record NZ_JQLL01000001.1, read on the forward strand.
CGCAATGGATTTGGCGGGCACGAAGTAGTAAAAAAGGATTAAAAGGAGCTTTTAAGATGTCAAAATATAATATCGCAATTGTCAATTCAAGTAGTTTTGGGAAAATTTTCCCAGAACATATAAAACAGCTTGAAAAGTTGGGGTCGGTCAAACACTTTACTGTTGACGGAGATATCAATGGACGAGATTTAGCGGAAATTCTTCATGGATATAATATTATTATAGTTAGCGTTACGCCATTTTTTACAAAAGATTTTTTTGATTATAAAGATGAACTTATTTTAATTAGCAGACATGGGATTGGCTACAATAATATTGATATTGAAGCGGCAAAGAAAAATGATACTCTCGTTACAATTATTCCAGCACTTGTAGAAAGAGACGCAGTTGCAGAAAATAATGTAACCAATTTATTGGCTCTTCTACGTTGTACAACGGAAGCGGATTCAAGAGTGAGAGAGGGGCATTGGACAGACAGAGCTCAATTTGTTGGAAGAACCTTGTTTAACAAAACAGTTGGCGTCATTGGGGTGGGAAATACTGGAAGTTGTGTTGTAGAAATTCTTCGTAATGGTTTTCGCTGCGAAGTGCTAGCGTATGATCCATACAAATCTGCGATGCACATTAAAAGTCATGGAGCGAAAAAAGTGGGACTGGATCAACTACTAGAGTCGTCAGATATTATTTGTCTGTGTGCGAACCTAACAGATGAAAACTATCACATGATTTCTACGAAAGAGATTGAAATGATGAAAGATAATGTTTACCTCTCCAACAGTGCACGAGGCGCCTTAGTCGATGAAAAAGCGATTGTGAGTGGTTTGAGTTCAGGTAAAATTGCTGGTTTTGCAACAGACGTTTTAGAAGAAGAACCTGGAGATAAAAATCATCCTTACCTATCTTTTAAGAATGTTGTGATGACACCGCATACTTCCGCATACACAATGGAATGCTTGGAAGAAATGGGAAATAAATGTGTCCGTGATGTTGAGAACGTTGTTGAAGGAAAACTACCTGAACGAGCTGTACAGGAACATAGCAAGTACCTTATCTAAAAAGGGAAGTTAAAATCATGTTGGATGATTTAAAAGTAAAAGTAGGCCCAGAATTTTATCGTTATCACATTGGTGCAATTGATTTTGTACCTGATGTACTAACAGAATATACTGCAAAAAATATACTAATTGTTCATGGAACAGTTTCTTGGGAGAAGGCACAGCCAAAACTCAGTTTTTTACAAGATAGCCGCTATACATTATCTTATCATCAATATACTGGCGAGTGCAGTTATTATGGTGCAGATAAAATAGTTGAAATGGTGAAAGAAAAAAAAATTGACTTCATTATTGGAGTCGGTGGGGGAAAATTAGTAGATTTGGTCGGATATGCGGCACATGTAGCTAATGTGAATTTTGGTGTGATTCCTACCTTGGCCAGTAATTGCGCTCCATGGACACCACTTTCAGTCATGTACAAAGAAAGTGGAGAATCTGAGGGGAAAACAGAACATTACTTACGGCAAGCATCATTTTTTATTACCGATCCTGAATTGGTAATTGATTCACCGGTTGAATACTTCATTGCAGGTTTAGCAGATACGCTAGCTAAGTGGTATGAATCTGACTCAATACTGAAGCAGGAGCATTTACAAAATGAACCGTTCTTGCAAATGGCGAGTTATACTTCACAATTATGCAAAGATGCAATCACTAGTAACTCCACTAAAGCAATCGCTGATATGAAAAAATTAGAAGTCAGCGAAGAATTTGTTCATCTATCTGAAATTATTTTTGCTGTTTCTGGTTTAGTTGGAGGGCTAGGCGATAAATATGCAAGAAATGCTGCAGCTCATGCTATGCATGATGCTATGAGCAAATATATTGCTGAAAGTCATCATTTTCTTCACGGTGAAAAAGTCGCATATGGTATTTTTTACCAATTAGCGATCGAAAAAAAATGGGAAACAATAGATCAATTGTTACCGCTTTATCAACAATTAAATTTACCAACATCTTTACACCAGATGGGTATTTTCCCAAAAGATGAGATGATTCTTGAGCAAATAGTTCAATTCATTGATTCAAAGGAAAAAGTTCACCTAATACCAGTACCGATTACGAAAGATTTATTACTAAATTCAATTTTCGAATTAGAAAAATACATTAATAAGATTTAGGAGGAGGATATATGGAAACTTTAAGTATAACACAAAGTTTGATAATTGCTTTATGGACTGCGGCCGTAATGTCAAGATGGTTAGGAGGAGGGGCAACATTAACGCTGCGTTTCTCTCCATTGATGACAGGGCTTGTTGTAGGTATTGTAATGGGTGAAGTTGCACAAGCAATGATTGTAACGGCAGCGTTGCAATTAATTTATATGGGTATCTTCTCGCCAGGCGGAACCATGCCGGCGGAACCATCTATTGCAGCAGCGATTGCTGTACCGGTAGCTTTACTAGGGAATCTTCAACCAGAAGCAGCAATAGCAGTAGCTGTTCCCGTAGGCCTGTTAGGAAGTTATTTATACCAATTCCGTTTCTTTATCAATACTTTTTTAGGTAAATACACAGATAGAGCCGTAGAGAAATTGAATTCAAAAGCTATTTCTCGCTCAATCATTCTCTATCCAACGGTAGCATCATTTTTGCTATTTACACCATTAGTATTTTTTGCTCTTTATTTAGGGGCACCAATTATCGCAGATCTTATTGTAGCGCTTGAAGGAACTGTAGTTATTCATATTTTAGAAGTTGTCGGCGGAGGGTTGGCAGCAATCGGTATCGCAACAACAGTTTATGTTATTGGACGAAAAGATTACATGGTATTCTTCTTCCTTGCATATTTCATGAGTGTTATACTACAACCACTAGAAATCACAATGGTTGCGTATGCAGTCTTCGGCGTAATTTTCGCACTGATTTTTGTTAAATCTCAAAAAGCGACTAATGAGCAAGTAGCAAATAGCAGTACAGGAAGCGGAAATGCTTCTTTTGCAGACGATGAAGATTATGATGATGGATTCTAATTCACGAGGAGGGAATAAAATGACAGAAATATCAAAAAATAAAAGCCTTGCACCAGAAGAAATTACAAGAAAAGACGTAACTAAAGCCTATCTGAGATGGCATTTTTCAAACGAAATCCCCCATTCATTTGAACGTTATTTGGCTCCATCATTACTGTATGCAATGATGCCCATTTTGAAAAAATTATATAAAGATGATGATGCACTAAAAGCAGCATATAAACGTCAATTACTATTCTTCAATACCCAACTTAGTTGGGGGGGCGGTGTTATCACCGGATTAATGTCTTCCATGGAACAGCAACGTGCTGAGGAAGAAAGTGAGAATAAAGAAATCTTAATGCAAGATGATTTGTTATATAACACAAAGGCTGGTTTGATGGGTGCTCTAGCAGGAATTGGAGATGCAATTGACTCAGGTACGGTTCAATATATTTTTATTGCAATCGCAATTCCATGGGCTCAACAAGGAAATCCTTTAGGTGCGATATTCCCATTTGTAGCTTTTGCACTTTACCAAGTTATTTTAGGGTTATTCTTCGCACGACAATCTTTTACAATGGGTCGCAGTGCTGCAGGATTAATGCAAAGTACAGGTATCCAAACAGCAATTGAAACTCTTTCAGTTTTAGGGCTGTTCATGATGGGGATCTTAGCTGGTAACTATGTAAAAGTCTCTTCTTCGTTATCATTTGATATTTCTGGTAAAGAGTTTATTGTTCAAGATGTCCTTGATCAAGTTATTCCAGGTATATTGCCATTAACAGTCGTAATGGGTATATATTGGTTCTATAAAAAGAAAGGGCTGAAAGTAACTCAAGCTTTGTTATGGCTAACAGGGATTTTGATTGTTTTAGCTGGTGTCGGAATCTTATAATTTAGAAAAGGATGTGTCCAATAATGGGGGAAGTAAATTTAGCACGTGTAGATGAACGTTTGATTCACGGACAAGTAATGATGACATTATCACAAAAAGAGGGAATAAATTCCATTTTTGTTGTAGATGAAGTAGTTGCAAAAGATAAATTTATGCGAGAATTATATAAGAACGCTGGAGGCCGTACAGGACAAAAAACAGTTGTCATTACGCCAGAAAAAGCTGAGTTATATTGGGATGAATATAAATTTAAAGACTACAGTTGTATTTTGATTACAAAAACAATAAGCGTTATCTATGACTTAGTTAAACACGGTGTTCCGATGAAAGAATTAAATATTGGTGGAATTGCGCAAAAAGATCCGGAGAAAGATGTTTTTGTAACGAAATCTGTTTACTTAAATAAATCTGATGCTGAAAAACTGAAAGAATTAAATGAGCAGTATGGCGTGCAAGATATTTATTTCCAAGCCACACCATCTTCATCAAAAACAAGCTTAAAAGATGTCTTAAAACAATTTGGTTTATAAAATAATTTTCGTCATTGAAGTAGGTATTGAAAAATACCTACTTTTCTCTAAAGAGAAAATAGTGAATAGGATAGGCGGTAAATAATATGCAGCAAAATGAAAAATTTAAAGATTGGCTGTTTCGATATCAGTATATTTATCGTGTGCGCAACACGGAGAAGAGTAAAAGTCGATTTCTTTCAGCATTAGTGATGGATATTTCTGAAATGCGAGAAGATATACAAGTAATTGAATACAATCGGCACAAAAAATATGCTTCGAGGAACGTTTATGTTGGGGATATCGAAAAAGCAGATCAAATCATTTGCACCTATTATGACACGCCTCCTAAAAACTATGGTTCTTATGAATTATTTAATCTAGAAGAACAGAGAAAACGAACCACTATTTTTATTTTAGTTAGCTCTATCTTGATGATTCTAGTAGGCATTATTGGTACATTTATTTATATGCAATATGAAGCGAGTGGACTTAACGTAACACCTTTTCGGACAGTATTTATTTTTCTTACATTCGGTATCTATTTCTTTTTATTAGGTAAGATTACAAAAGGATTGCCAAATCGAAAGACGTTGATTCGAAATACTTCGTCTGTTCTTGCTTTATTAGAAATAATTAGTGAATCAAAAGATGAAAGAACGGCCTTTGCTTTTATAGATGAAGGAAGTTTTGGAGAAGCCGGTCTAGAAGCATTATCTCATAAAAAGCAAGCAAAGATTTTTATGTTAGATAGTGTAGGATCAGATGCACCGCTACATGTCTCAGGGAACGATTTTTCTAAGACGAAAGGAACAGAATTAAAGATTGATCATCCGTTATCGAACCAAAGTATTAACTATATCTTTAGTGCAAGAACGTTAGAAAAAGAACAAAAAACTAGTTTTTATTTGGACAAGTCGGATTTAAAACAAAAAAAATTAAATATGCAAAATTTAACAAAAGTTGTGAGATTATTTAAGTAAGTAGTCATTAGACGACTTAGTATAGTCGTCTAATGTATAAAAAATAACCTATTTTCTTAAACAATATTCTACAATATAAGGAGGATTATCAATGCTAGGAATTGTCATTGCAACACACGGTAAATTAAGTGATGGACTGAAAGATTCAGCAGAAGTGATCATGGGTGAAACGAATAATATTGAAACTGTGAACTTGAATGCAGGAGATGACGTGCAGGGTTTAGGTGCAAAAATTAAAGTAGCCATTCATGAAGTTGATAAGGGCGAAGGTGTCATCGTGTTAGTAGATCTAGTGAGTGCTAGCCCATATAATCAAGCAGTTATTGTAACAAATGCTTTGGATAAAGAACTGCAAGAGTCGATTTACATTATTGGTGGGGCTAATCTACCAATGTTACTAGAAACAATTAACCATCAAATTTTATCAACACCAGTGGAAAAAATTGCTGAAGCTGTAATCAAACAAGGGACGGATAGTCTCAATGTTTGGCACATATCAATGGTAAATGATGAAGACCAAGATGACGATGATTTTTAATGGAAGGAGAGAGATATGATGAAATGGGGATTTAGATGGTATGGCGAAGAGGGGGACACAATCCCACTAGAGAATGTCCAACAAATACCAGGAATAAATGGGATTGTAGGCACGCTGTTGAACAAACTACCCGGAGACGTGTGGGAAGTTTCTGAAATTCAAGAGTTAAAAAAATCCGTTGAAAAGAAAAATTTAGAATTTTTAGGGATTGAAAGTGTAGCAGTTCATGATGCAATAAAAGCAGGTACACCTGACCGAGATAAATATATTGATAATTATATTCAAACAATTAAGAACTTATCTGAATGCGGTGTTCAGATGATTTGCTATAGCTTTAAGCCAATTTTCGGTTGGGCTAAAACAGATTTATTTTATGAGAACAGCGATGGCAGTTTCTCACTTGTTTATGATCAAGCTGTCGTGGACAACATGGAAGCGAGTGATATGTTTAAACTGATTCATAGCCAATCAAAAGGATTTAGCTTGCCTGGTTGGGAAGAAGAGCGCTTAAATAAATTCGGCAGTTTGGTAGAAATGTATGAAGGCGTAACGGAAGAAATATTATTTGATAATTTAACCTATTTCTTGCAAAAAATAATTCCAGTATGTGAAGAAATGGATGTCAAGATGGCCATTCACCCGGATGATCCACCCTTTGAAATATTTGGGTTCCCTCGCATTACGAAGGATTTAAAAGATCTGAAAAAAATCCTTAGTATTGTAGACTCTCCATATAATGGAATCACTATGTGTACAGGTTCCCTTGGAGCAAATCCAGCAAATGATTTGGTTGAGATTATTCATGAAGTTGGAGATAGAATTAATTTTGTACATTTCCGTAATGTTAAATTTTTAGGTGAACGTCACTTCAAAGAATCAGCACATTTAAGTACTGAAGGATCATTGGATATGTATGCTATTATGAAAGCTTTAATAGATGTTGGTTTTGACGGAGTTATTCGTCCAGATCATGGCCGTACCATTTGGGGCGAAGTCGCAATGCCCGGATATGGATTGGGTGATCGTGCAATGGGTATTACGTATCTGCAAGGATTGCATGAAGCAATTATGAAAGCAGAAAAAAAGTGAGTTTTATTTATACTAGAAAGTGAGAGATTATTATGTTAGCAAATATGGAACACGAAATTTATCGGAAAATCGAAAAAATCAAATTGTTACCTCTTTATACTGCAACGGATCTTGCTTATTTAGATCGTTTAGAAGAGATTTTAGTTAGAAATGATGTACAGTTTATTGAAGTGACATTTCGAAGTAGTTTGGCAATAGACGCTATCAAGAAATTATCTCAGTCTGGCGAGCTAATTGTTGGCGCAGGAACGGTAAGAACATTAAGCGAAGCAAAAAGTGCTATTGAAAATGGTGCAAAGTTTATTGTTTCACCGGCAATCGTTCCGGACGTAATTGAGTACTGTATCGAGCGCGATATTCCGGTATTTCCTGGAACAGCAACACCAGGAGATATTCAGCGTGCTATGGAATACGGCATCAAAGTGGTGAAATTTTTCCCTGCAGATATTTATGGAGGATTAAAAGCAATTAACGCATTGAGTGGTCCTTTCTACGATGTTAAGTTCTTGCCAACTGGTGGGATCAACCAAGAAAACTTTATGGAATATGTTCAAAATGACCATATAGTAGCAGTTGGAGGTTCTTTTATCATTTCTGAATCTGCAATCAAAAAAGATGATGGTAAAACAGCTGATAAAATTCTAAAAACATTGGTGGATAAAATTAAATCTTAGAAAGTATCTGATGAATAGAGTGAGCATTTTCTATTTAGAAATAGAGAATGTTGAAATATTTTTTGAAATTAGTAGTGTAATAGCACATAAGTGTTGTTACACTACTTTTTTGAATTTACCCTAAGTTTAATTGAATACTAACTTTCATTGTTTAAAATTGAATGAGTTAGAATCAACTAAAGGAAATAAAAATAAGGAAGAAGGTGTTTATATGGATAAAATTAAATTGTTTATTTTTGATATGGATGGTTTGATGTTTGATACAGGTCGTTTGGCATATCGAGCCTACCTCAAATCGGCAAAAAAACATGATTATGAAGTCACCCATAATGTATATTATTACTTAACAGGACGGACAGAGAAGGACATTCGTCAGTGTATGGAAGAACTGTATGGTGCTGACGTTCCTTACAATGAGTGGCGTGATTCAATTAATGAGTTCAAAGATGAAATTTTAGAACATGAAAAGCGTGTATATAAGAAAACAGGTTTGGTGGAACTGTTACAATTTGCCAAAAATCATGGCATTAAGGTTGCTATTGCTTCATCAACACATCGAGAAAAAGTACGTTATTACCTAGAAATTGAAGGTGTTTCTGAATGCTTTGACATAATTGTGGCGGGAGATGAGATCACCAATAGTAAACCAGATGCTGAAATTTTTTTAACTGCATGCGAAAAAGCCGGGATTGCTCCTAATCATGCGGTTGTATTCGAAGATTCCGCAGCTGGTATCGAAGCTGCTCGACGTGCGGAGATAACTTCATTTTTGGTTGAGGATGATATTACTTATCTTCCCACTAGAAAAGGTCGTTACGCGTTACAAAAAAATTTGTCTCACTTAAAAGCAGAACCGACACCTGCCGATTATCAATTTCTTAATCTCTTGGAGGTTAGAAATTATTTGGCAAAAAAACAAGTATAGCTATCATGTGAAAAAAATTGAGTTTAGATTTTAAGAAAGCTCATAAATCTTTAGATTTCGTGGATTGTAAGATTAAGCTATACAAATAAAAAAGCCATTCGTGATACACTCTAATTGTATTTCCAACCATAGAAAACAAAGGAGTGATCACAAATGACCTATACCCATATTACCATGGATGAACTAGTGATGATAGAATCTTATTACCATCAAGGTATTCCTGTTGCTAAAATAGCTACTTATTTAAATCGTACTCGAACACCGATTAATCATGTTATCAAGTTTTTCAGAACAGGCCATACAGCTTTCGAGTATTACCTGCGGTATAAGGCTAACAAGAAACAGTGTGGACGGAAAAAAGTTGTTTTACCACAAGAGCAACAGCTTTATATCAAAGGAAAAATAGCTGAAGGCTGGACACCTGATGTCATTATTGGCCGTAAAGAAATGACAATAGACTGTTCCGTACGAACGCTTTATCGACAGTTCAAAGAAAAAATATTCGATGAAGCTACCCTCCCTATGAAAGGTAAAAGGAAGCCGAATGGACATCAAGAACGTAGGGGTAGACAAGCCTACAAACGAAATATCTCTGAAAGAATCATAGATTATCCAACGTTTAAAGAAGAATTTGGGCATATCGAAGGAGATACCATAGTAGGTGTTCGCCATAAAAGTGCTGTCATTACTTTAGTAGAGATTTTGTCGAAAGCTATCATTACTTTAAAGCCCAAAGGGCGTAAAGCATGCGACATTGAGACTGCCATGAACCAATGGTTTCAATCCATTCCAAAAAATCTATTCAAATCAGTCACTTTTGATTGTGGAAAAGAGTTCTCTAACTGGAAATCTTTGTGTAACCAGCATGATGTTGCTATCTACTTCGCTGACCCTGGGACGCCGTCACAACGAGCTTTAAATGAGAATTCTAATGGTCTCCTGCGAAAAGATGGGTTACCAAAAGAAATGGATTTCAACGAAGTTGACCAGGCTTTCGTATCCTCTATTGCACATAAACGGAATAAAATTCCGAGAAAGTCACTAAATTACCAAACACCGTTGGAAGTCTTTATGAGTTACATGGATGAAGATACTTTGTATAGCTTAATTTGACAAATCAGATTTATTAAAATATTAATTTTACAAATTAGATTAGTACTTGAATCATTTCTAGTATTCTTTACGGAATCTTTTTGAGCACTATTGAAGAAATTGGCTTTTAGACTGTAAACTCATAAAAGGTATCTTTAATCTTTTTTTCTTCTGTACTCTGCCTCTGATTTGGGGGTAGTTAACTTATTGTATCGTATTTACGAAAATGGATAAGTATGGGCTATTTTGTCCATCTGAAGAGGTACAGTACTGAAATGATTCATCAAATAGTGAAAACGCGAAATCAGGATTAATACTGACATTAAGCCTATCCCAGTATCGCGAAAGAGAATAGTATCGTAAATCTAATAAATTTTTTTTTCAGACATCTAAAATGCGCAGAGAAATCAAAAAGAAAGTAACGTCAAAATAAAATTTTGGCGGGTTTTTAGAAAAATTACAAATTATTCAGGTATTAAAATGGATTGCCTTATCGGGTAGTCTTTTTTTGATGGAACTATACACCAAAAGAAACTTTATGCCAATCCTTTTTTATCAGAATATTTTAAAAAGGTCAGTGTCGCACAAATTCTGCCGTTGCTAAAGATTTTATTTCCAGAAAATAGAAATGTTCAGACAAAAAAAGAGCCACTCTTCGTCCAAATGAAGGTGGTTTTCTAGAGAGAGTCCTACTGTAAAATCATTGAAAATACAACAAATAAAATGGAGATAACTGCAGTTTTTCAAATCAGTGTGATGGCTAAAAAAATCTATATTCTGATTAGTCAATTTTTTGCTGTTCAAAAAATTCTTTTTTGATTTGGATAAACCTTGTAAAATCATTTAAAAGAATAAATAAAGTTGCACGATTCTCAAACTCTGCTCGTGTTTTAGGTAAATCGCTATTTCTAAAATCATTTAACATGGATTTAATATCTATGGTTAAGTCTACTACTGGGTTGCTCTCATGCAACTGGTCGGCTGTTTGGTGAAATAAGTGTGCTAAAACCAAATTTTGCTTTGTTGGTAAAGAACAGACACTTAAATCTATCGACATTTCTGCTAGGACTTTAACCTGTTGCTGGCGCATATCAAAGTATTGAATCATATAGTCCTCATTTTGGCTGAACAACTGGTTATTGTACTCTGTATAAGCTGTTTTTTCTGCTTTTTTCAAATCCTTATAAAGCTCTTTTAATAAAATTTCTACTTTTTGATTTGTATAACCTTCTCTTAGTATTAAATCAAAACCGATTAAAACTTGCTTCATTTTCTCTTCGATTTCATCTCTACACTTTATTAATTGTGTTTCTTTTGAAGGCATATATAAATTAAATAAAATAGCGATTCCTGCCCCGATAACCATTAACAACAATTCATTTGTAAGCCATCCAATAGAGGTGCTTTTTTCCAACAATAAATGAGAAACAAGAACTGAACATGGAGCTATACCAGCTTCTACGTTTAATTTATAGGCTAAAGGAATATAAATTAGGAGATACAGTCCAAATACAAGTGTGCTAAATCCAACTAATTGAAAAAGGATGGTGGCTACACCTAATGCTAGAATCGTGGATCCCACTCTTTGAAGAGCAGTGTTAACGGATGACTTTTTTGTATCTAAGACACTTAAGATGGCTATAATTCCTGCTGAGACACTATATTCTAGTTGAAAGGCTTGAGCTAGTAAAATAGCAATAGTTGTTGCGAAGGCTATTTTTATTGCTCGTAAAGAGACCGTCATGCTAACACTCCTTTAATCTGAAATCTGTTTTTGTATTACCCAACCTATTTAACACGGTTCTGCATACACTAATTTAAGTGATGTCATGCATGTACCGATAGATATTTTTTCTATGCCCAATCTCTAACAGTAAAATGGTGACTGTTTCGTCATTAATAGTAGCTATTAAGCGCGAATCCCCAATTTTATAGCGCCATTTTGCTGAACGAGTGACGACTAATCCTTTTCCACATGTTCTAGGATCTATACAATCTACTAGATTTTTTTGAATCCATGCCATAATTAAAAGAGATTGGTGTTTATCCATTTTTTTTAACGTTTGTTGAGCTCCTTTTTCAAACTCTACTTGGTAGCCTGAGCTCATATTAATCAGTTAGCTCCTTTAACAGGTCTTTAAAAGAAATGCTTTGAGAATGTTCTTTATGTTCCTCCATAGCCTGATTATATAAACCTAAATCAATTTCATCTTCTATCTTTTCTAAAACAGAATTTCTAAATAAAGCAGAAACAGAAATATTTTTAGTTTTAGCATATTCTTTTATCAATTTTTCTTCTTGAGAATCAATTCTTAGTGATATAGTAGTCATTAAAATGAACCTCCTTCTTTTGTATGTACATTGTAATACGAAAGGGAAGAGATTTCAATTTCTTTTTCTGATTTGTCAAATTAAGCTAGACAAAATATCTTCATCCATGTAACTCATAAAAACTTCCAATGGCGTTTGGTAATTTAGTGACTTCCTCGGAATTTTATTCCGTTTATGTGCAACAGACGATACGAAAGCCTGGTCAACTTCGTTGAAATCCATTTCTTTTGGTAACCCATCTTTTCGCAAGAGACCGTTAGAGTTTTCATTTAAAGCTCGTTGTGACGGCGTTCCAGGGTCAGCGAAGTAGATAGCGACATCATGCTGGTTGCACAAAGATTTCCAGTTAGAGAACTCTTTTCCACAATCAAAAGTGACTGATTTGAATAGATTTTTTGGAATGGATTGAAACCATTGGTTCATGGCAGTCTCAATGTCGCATGCTTTACGCCCTTTGGGCTTTAAAGTAATGATAGCTTTCGACAAAATCTCTACTAAAGTAATGATAGCACTTTTATGGCGAACACCTACGATAGTATCTCCTTCGATAGGACTAAATTCTTCTTTAAACGTTGGATAATCTATGATTCTTTCAGAGATGTTTCGTTTGTAGGCTTGTCTACCCCTACGTTCTTGATGTCCATTCGGCTTCCTTTTCCCTTTCATAGGGAGGGTAGCCTCATCGAATATTTTTTCTTTAAACTGTCGATAAAGCGTTCGTACGGAACAGTCTATTGTCCTTTCTTTACGGCTAATAATGACATCAGGCGTCCAGCCTTCAGCTACTTTTTTTTGATATAAAATTGTTGTTCGTGTGGCAAAATTGCTTTTTGAAGTCCACACTGTTTCTTGTTTTCCTTATACCGCGGGTAATACTCGAAAGCTGTATGGCCTGCTTTGAAGAACTTGATAACATGATTAATCGGTGTTCGAGTACGATTTAAATAAGTAGCTATTTTAGCAACTGGAATACTTTGATGATAATAAGATTCTATCCTCACTAGTTCATCCATGGTAATATGGGTATAGGTCATTTGTGATCACTCCTTTGTTTTCTATGGTTGGAAATACAATTAGAGTGTATCACGAATGGCTTTTTTATTTGTATAGCTTAATCTTACAATCCATGTAGAATAAATAGAAAAGGATTTGAAGTAGTAATGGGAAGAAAAGAAACAGTAAATAGTTTAGACACAGAATCAGTAGGGAAATCGTTCTTAAGATATCTAGTTCCTTCTATTGTGGGTATGTTGTTAATGGCTGTTAATATTATTATTGATGGAATTATGGTTGGCAATAAGCTCGGATCAGTTGCTCTAGCAGGTGTCGGTATTGCTGTACCTGTTTACAGTATTTTTGTAGCGATGTCACTATGGATAGGTGTGGGTGCTGCAACTCGTTATTCCGTTATGATGGGGGCTAAACGGCCAGATCAAGCACGTATTATTTTTTCACATGCGATTAGTACGATATTAGTCTTGACGATAATTATTGGACTCACTGCTTTTATCTTTAGAACAGAACTTGCTTATTTATTAGGTGCAAATGCAGATACGATTGGATATACATCAGATTACCTGAATATTTTATTGCTTTTTGGATTTATCTTTACAGCAGAGAATACTTTTAGTATTTTAGTACGTAATGATGGTGGTCCGAATACAGCAATGACTGCACTTATAGCTACGTCAGTTGTTAATATCATTTTAAACTATGTATTTTTATTTGTATTTGATTTTGGTGTGAAAGGTACAGCTACTGCAACACTGATTGGTGCACTTGTAGGACTTATTATCCTCAGTACGCATTTTTTTAGGAAAAAAAATAATTTGCATTTTGTGCGTTTCAGCTTTGATAAAAGGTTGATTGCTCTCATTTTAGTTATCGGTTTTCCAAGTTTTCTTGCAGAAGTAGGTATTTCTTTTTTTACAGTTTCACATAATATCGTATTTGAAAATCTTGCAGGTACGATTGGTGTATCTGCCTTTGCGATATTGAATTATGTTCATAGTGTGACGTTATTGCTGTTTTTAGGAATGGGATCGGCTATTCAACCTTTAATTAGTTATTACAAAGGAGCTAAGGACGAAAAGAAAATACAAAAAACAATTCAACTCGCAATTGGGACAGCTCTGATAGCAGGCATCTTATTTATGCTCATTGGTCAGTTTGCAGCAACACAAATCGTCAGATTGTTCGGTGACTTCCCTGAAGAAGTCGTAGCATTAGCAGTATCAGGTATTAAATTATTTTTCATTGCCTATCTCTTTATGGGAACCAACTTTGTTATGATGACTTATTATCAATCTATCGGACAAATTCGAATGGCAACATGGATTACTGCAGCACGTGGTATAATCGTTTTACTGATTATGCTTATGATTCTGCCTAAATTATTTGGTTTGACAGGTTTATGGCTTGCCGTTCCAGCATCGGAATTTATTGTTCTTTTGACTATTTATTATTACCATAAAAGATGGCACAGTAAAAATAGCCATTCGACAGTATAGAATAAAAAGCAGGAACTAAAATTGTGCAGTAGTAAAAGCTACTCTGCTCATTTAGTTGCTGTTTTTAGTTTTTTAGTAGAATAAATGAGTCTTAATATCGTGATGGATACTTACAATAACTTGTTTTCCAATTCTCTTTAAGAGATAATGAAATCGTTAACAACACTAGTAGGAATGCGCTGATTCTTTAAGGTAAATAGATGAAATAGTTTGTTAATTATTAATTTAAGGAGGGGGTGATAAAGATGACTATAACTACATTTATAGTATTTCTTATATTAGCAAGTGTAGTCTATAATAGCTTACGTATAATAAAATTAAAAGAAGAAAATAATAAACTGAAAAAAGAAATAGAAATCTTGAAAAAAAGGATATCGAATCAGCGAGTAATCTATAATTTAAAAGAAGTGAATTTAAAAAATAAGAGACAATCAAAAAATAGAATGAATAAACCAACCAGGATACTTTTAAATACGTTCTCTTTAGAATCGTTTTTATAAAAAGCATACATATTAAGTATACCGCATATCAAATCAGCAAAAAAAGAACCTTGAATGGATACAAGGTTCTGATAAAATGATTTTATTTATTCATAAAGCAAAAGTTAATTTTTACTAGCTAATCATGTGGGACTTATTTAGTGAATTAGTGTCCTTCTTTTTTAAAATCTATCGCACGAATGAGTTACAATGAGTCAATGCTAGAGCTCTTCATTGTGTCTAACATTCGTTTTTTCAGTCAATTTTTTAATAAGGTTTTTATTTAGTTGTTTGTATTCTTTTAATGAGTAATCAGACAGTTCTTTTGTTTTTTTATTTAAATAAGAATCTAATTTTTTAGGATTCATTTCAGCCATTTTTTCTGCTTCTTTGTCTATTTTTGCTACTGCTTCAGTCATGTGATCCCAGACCTTTTCTTGTACCGGTGCAATTATTTCAGTTTTAAATTCATCATGGTACGGATTAGTCAAAGCGTTAGTTGTTCGATATGTCCAATAGGCAGATTTTTCATCAGGTTCGTCGGTACCTATCTGGTATTCTTTAGGCGTTTCTGTTATCCCACTATAGAATGGAATATAGTTGCTTGTATCTGGTACACCCAGCGCTAACCAGTGAATAGCACTTATTTCATCTGGCACATTGTTTCTAATTTGGAGAATATGAGATTCCATCGTATTCGGTACACTTATAGGACGGTATTTATCCGATTCTTTTTTTCCGAAAGTGTCGTAGTCTGTATTATTATAATGTGAGCCTAAGATGCCAGCGATTGCTCTTGTCGTAATTGGTTCATCTGCTTTTACAAAAAGTTCAAAATCTGTGTCATCAATTTTTTTGTCAGATTCCGTTAGCATTTTCTGGCCGTACCATACTCGAGGAGTATTATACTGAGCATCATCTTTAGTATCTGCAAAAGTTTCTCTGATGGATGTGTTTTCTAGATTGTCTGTTAGCTTATTATCGCTGATAAATTCTTGTAAGTTTTTAGAATAAAGGAAATTAGCTGAATCATCCCAATCGAAATCTTGAATTGAGATTGTGTTTGCAATAACAGCATAACTATCATCTGGTACTCTTGCTGCTACCCAATGATGTCCAGTGAGTATCTCCATATACCAGATATCGTTATTATCGGAAAAAATAATTCCGTTTGTTTCTGCAGCACCTTTATCCTCGACAATCTTACCTAATCTCTCAATTCCTTCTTCAGCCGAATTGATATAGGGTAAGACAACAGTCAGTATGGCATCTTCAGCGATTCCTTTTTCTACTAAAGGATCAAGTTCTAAGACATTCTCCTTAGCTGTAGTAGAGATTCTGTTCCGCTCATCGCAATATTATTGCTATTAATTCCCGCTTCTTCATATAGTCCTTCTGAGACATCCCATTCTGGAGTAGCAGTATATTTTAATTGTTTTTTAGGCAAATGGATGGAAAATCCATTTCCTTCTGATACAAATTTTTGTTTATTCTTATTTGCTTCTCTTACAAAAAAATGTTTAGTCCAGGCTGTCCCCATGTCTTCGTTTCTTGCAACCATAGTTGACCCATCTTCTGAAGCATCTTTTCCTACCAACACAGTTGTACAAGCCTCAGCTGTTGTATAACTAGTCATGAATAATATACCGGTTGTCACAAGAACGCAGGTGCTTTTTAATAATTTTTTTGCCCTCATGTTGTTTTCCTCCCTAATGGACTATTATTAGTGATTATCAGTCATCTATGTGCTTATAAAAAGTCTTCGACTAGATAAAATTCACTGCCACCTCTCATGATAAATTTATTGCTACTAGTAGCAGAACACTTTTTTTAAAATGGAACCGAACCTATGATAAAAGGATTGTTCATTACTTCATAATCACAACTAAATAACAGCGCTTACATAAACGGAAGTAAATCATTTCGAAAGATTATATTCGTTATATTAGAAAAAGAAAAGTATTTACTGAGAAAACTCTTCTTTAGAGAACAAAGACTCTCATCAAAAAAATCATTCTTTTCTAAATAGAGCGATATTTTCTTGAATGCTTATTTTATCAACCATTTGTCCACTTAACCGCTAACGGTTATCCTAGAAATTTTTTATTTGTGAAAGCTTGAACAGAAAGAAAGGATAACCCACCTTTATGCTCGAATACATAATATATCGTAAATTATTTATAGTTAGAGTTTACTGAAAAGTTCAGAAAACATTCAGTTAAAAATCAGTAAGAAAACAGCTAATGTTCAAGTTGATATCGTATTATTTATATAACAACAGATGAAGGGAGGGAAAACTTGAAGGGGTTAATGAAATGGAAAATGGGGAAAAATTATAATTATGAGAGGATGTTAGTTATGAAAAATTTAACTAAATTTGTTTCAAGTGTTTTATCAATAGGAGTTTTGGCGACTGGAGGCATTACTGCTTTTGCTGCAACAGATATAGAAGCTGATACATCTACAAGTTCATCTAATCCAACTATTTCACAAGGAGCTCCTGATATTAGTTCAATGAAAAGAAGTAGAGGTAGTTTTGGTGAGATGGAAAAACGAGAACCAACGGATGAGCAAAAAACTGAAATGGCAGAGCATATAAACGAAAGACTTGCTGAACAATTAAAAGATGGCAAAATTACGCAAGAACAATATAATCAAGCTATTACAGATGTTGAAGAAGGTGAAAGACCAAACATTTTGCGAGAAGGTAGAGGTGGTTTCGGTAATATGGAAAAACGAGAACTAACGGATGAGCAAAAAACTGAAATGGCAGAGCATATAAACGAAAGACTTGCAGAACAATTAAAAGATGGCAAAATTACGCAAGAACAATATGATCAAGCTATTACAGATGTTGAAGAAGGTGAAAGACCAAACATTTTGCGAGAAGGTAGAGGTGGTTTTGGTAATATGAAAAAATCAGAACTGGCTAATGAGCAAAAGTAAGTTTCACAAAAAAACGTCTCACTTTTTTAAGATTAAATAGAAATATAAAAAATACACTCCCGCTAATGAGTAAATAATCCATTAGTTTTGGGAGTGTATTTTTTAGGGGATTTTTGACCCAGCCCATTTAAATTAATCATTTATATTCAAGCTAAACCAAAACATGCTGCCCTTGCCAATTTCAGATTCAACTCCATACTGCCCACCGTGCAGGTTGATAATTTTTTTCACAATAGAAAGTCCAAGTCCTGTGCCTATGATAGTTCTCGTATGTGACTGTGTTTTTTTATAATAGCGATCCCAAATATAGGGCAAATCACTTTTTTTGATTCCTTCACCATAGTCAATTACTTCTATTCGAACGGTATCTTTTATCGTTATTTGACGAATTTTCACAGCCTGTTCGTTACTGCTGTGCGTAATTGCATTGAGCAATAGATTATAAAAAACTTGGATAATTTTACTTTCATCAGCATATATCTCTACTTTTTCATCATAATCAAACTGAAGCCCATAGCCTTCTTTTTTTACGAGTTCTCTCATGCGAATAATCGTTGATTCTAGTGACTCGGTCAGATTAAATGGTGCTTTCTTTAGCTCGCTTTCTCCTCGTTCTAAAGTGGAAATATCCAATACATCATTAACCAAAGAAGTTAATCTTTTTGTTTCATCCATAATCACTTCAGTCTGTTGGGGAGTAACTTCATCAGGAAAATCATGCATCATCTCCGCATAACTATAAATAAGAGCCAAAGGCGTACGTAAATCGTGTGAAACATTCGCCATCAATTCTTTTCTGAAATCTTCTACCTTAGAAAGTTCTGAAGCTGCTACATTTAACGTATCCGATAATTCTTTGATTTCTAGAAATCCATGGCCTTGAAAATCCGCTTCGTAATTGCCTTCTGTCAACAACTTCGTTCGGGCATTTATTTGTTCTATCGGTTTAGCAATCCGCTTTGAAATAACAATAGCAAGGATCGTTGCTAGTGCCACCATAATTCCCGTTATAATGAACAGTTGCATCTGAAGAGTTGAGATGGTCGCATCAACAGGTGTGATAGAGGCATAAAAAGTTAAAGAAACCTTACTCCCATCATCTAATTCATATTCTTGAACCTTTGTTAAGGTTTCTGATTGTGAACGTTTAGATCTATTTGAAGCAGGATTAAAAGTAAAGGGTGGCGTAAACTGTTCGCTTGGCCTAACTATAATATCCTTATTTAATTTAATTTCATAAATAAGCTCATTCAAATCTGTTTGATTAATTTTTTCTCCTACTAACGTAATCGCATTTTCCATCTCATTTTTTCGGATAATTTTATACATATCACTTAAAAAAACCGTTTGAAAGATCCACAATATAGTAAGTAAGAGTGCACAAAATCCTAAGAGAAAACTGAAAATCCTCCATTGTAATTTAAGTTTATCCATCAAATCGGTACCCCAATCCTCTTATGGTTACAATAAATTTTGCATAAGGACCAATCGATTTTCTTAATAACTTCATATGTGTATCCAATGTTCTATCATCACCCATATAATCATATCCCCATACTCCTGAGAGAATACGTTCTCTAGGAACGGCAATATTTTTATTATAAATCAAAAAGAATAACAGTTCATATTCTTTAGGTGCTAAATTGACCTGTACACCATTAATAAATACCTGGTATGCAGTCATGTCTACTTTAAAATGCTCTTTTTCAAAAATAATATGATCCTCAGTATCATCTTTTGCAGTGTTATTTTTTTCAACCCTACGTAAGATAGCGTTAACTCTTAGCATAATTTCCTTTGAAGAAAAGGGCTTGACTACATAATCATCTACACCTAACTCAAAACCTAGGACTTTATCGTATTCTTCTCCACGAGCAGTTAGCATAATTACAGGTACATCAGATGATTTACGAATTTCCTTTACTGCAGAGAAACCATCGAGTTCTGGCATCATCACATCCATGATGATGATATCAAATTCAGTTTTTTTGAATATCTCAACAGCTTCCATTCCATTACTTGCTTCAGTAACCTCATAACCTTCAAAAAGTGCATAGCGTTTTAGTACGGTACGGAGTCCTGCTTCATCGTCACATATTAAAATTTTAGCCATTTTACAATCAGTCCCTTCCTAAATTCGCTCTTATTAATTCTATCAGATTCCTAAATATTCATCTCTTTTGAATGGTTTGGTTGATTAGTGGTTTCATCTGGCCATTTGTTTTGAAATTGCATTACGCTACTTTTTACTTCATCCTATAATAAAACGGTCATCTTTTCACTCTTGCAGTTCTATCGTTTTTTATTATGATTTAAAAAATCTGCCTTTTTGTTAATCTTTCAGAGAATAGCCATCTTTTACTATGTTTAGTAGTTTCAGGCCGACTCATTACCTATTTTAGCGTTTTCTCCATAAAAAAAATACACCTATCATCATTTTATATCGTTAGTTTAAATTAAATGTTCAAATACGATAGGAATCCATACAAATTTACCATTAATTACTTTATTATGCTTTAACCGAGAGAATTCATCATTTTATGAGTTTGTATCCTGAAATGGTATTTATTTATCTCTTAGTACATGGAAAAAATATTTTTCCGTCAATGTAGATGTCACTAAGATACAAAACAGAGGGGTTATATATGTTGAATTTACGCAATAATCAACTAATTTTTAATAAAAATGTTTTATGAATGATTTAGGGTGAAACGAGTTATTAAAAATCATCAATTTCATAAAGAAAGTACAGTAAACCGCTTGCTGCTCTGTAAGTTAGTCAGAACGGCAAGCGATTTATTTGTTTTTTTGCGTTTAAAGCTAATGGGAATGATGAGAATCAGTGAAAGCATCAATCTAAATGAGAACGAGGAGACCAATATAAATACCCTGACATATCTAAAAAGAGAAAGTGAATACTGTTAGAAAGTGAAGAGTTTAATGAGTCGGATTTGATATAAACGGATTCTGATTTTCAATAGATTTAACCCGTGAAACACTTAGAATTAAGGTGTTTTTGACTGGTTCAGTCATTCGAAGCAAACCGTTAAACATACTGATTTTTCAAAGGTCCTTGTAAGATATTGTGAATAAATTCCCGTTACTATTTACTTTAATGAAAAACAATCATATAATTGGTAATGAAAATCATTCTCAATTACGGGGAACGGGTCAATTGTAAATTTTAGGGTTAAATACTACCTATTTAATCGTTTAGTTCTAGATAAAATGGATTGAAAGAGAGTATGTGAAAATAAAAAGGCGATGTGTTTTGGAAAGGATGATATTATGGAAGTGTATGACGTGACAATAATTGGAGGAGGAACTGCGGGGCTTTATAGTTCCTTTTACTCAGGATTGCGCGCGATGGAAGTTCAGTTGCTTGAAGCTCAGCCCTATCTGGGGGTAAGTTGAACTTATATTCTGAAAAGATTGTCTGGGATGTGGCTGGGATTCCACCAATGCCTGCTGGCCAATTTATCCAACATCTGATTGATCAAGCAAAAACCTTTCACCCGAAGATTCGTACAAGTGAAAAAGTTAATGGGATAAAAAAATAGCAGATGGAAATTCTCAGATATATACGACAAAAGGAAAAACTTATTTAACTAAAACACTTTTACTAGCGATGGGAACCGTGTCAACCTATGCCGATATCTGAAATCAAAAGTGGAGAGAGTTTGGAAACAATATGTAACGGAATAAAAAATTAAGCCATACAAAATTAAGCAATTTAATGGAGGAAAAAAAATGAATAGGATAAAAATGACGAAATACTTAGGACTTCTTACAGCTTTAACATTTTTACTGGGCGGATGTGGACAGACAGATTCTACAAAAGATCAAACGAATAAAGAATCTACAGAACAGGCAGAAGTAACAACTTTTCCGTTAACGCTGGATAATTACACCGTATCTTCAGAAGGTGCCGAATTTTCTGGAAAAGAAATAACGTACGAATCTCGTCCGGAATCCATCGTTGCCAATAACCAGGGAACGGCAGAATTGTTGCTTCAACTTGGATTAGCTGAAGATATCAAAGGCGTAGCCGCATTATACGGCGAAGGCGACGAAACAGTAGCGGAGGATTTCTCCAGCATACCAGTTCTGGCGGAAGGATATGTTGGGAAAGAATTGGTGGTTGGTGCTGACCCAGATATCGTTGTTGGACGAGGCCAACTATTTGCAAGTACGGAATGGGGAACCGGAACGGTTGAAGAATTAAATGAGCTAGACATTCAAACCTATATTCAAGCAACTTCGACGAGTGATGCAACGTTTGATGATTTGTATGTAGACATTGAACAGTTAGGGAAATTATTTGCAGTTGAAGAGAGCGCACAGAAATTTTCAGATGATGTGCAGTCACGCATGGAAGAAATAGTCGCGGGCGTTCCTGATAACCAGGAGACGTTGGATTATGCTTACATCTTTGGGGCAGAAGGCACTAACGTGAATGTTTATAGTGGTGCAGTAGACACGTACTTAAACGATGCGTTGAGCTATATGGACTTGAACAATGCGTTTGCAGACGCAACGGGCGAAATCAGTGTTGAAGCGTTACTTGAAGCTAATCCGGATATATTATTATTGGTCAACTATACTGGCGGACGCGCTCCCGAAGAAAGCCTAGCGGATCTGAAAGCTAATGACGCACTTTCAAGTCTGACAGCTATTCAGGAAGATCGCGTTTATACCATAGATTACAATCAGTTTTGGAGCTACGGGTACCAAATTTTAACCGGTATGGAACAACTCAGCACCGAATTGTATTCAACAAATTAACGTATCACGAGGAAGGAAGAAAGTGATGAACCGCATCGACAAACAACGTCAATTATTTTATATAAGTTTACTCCTGTTTACCGTATTGATTATTTTTTCGGTGGGAATTGGTGTTACGGTCGGACAAGTCGCGGTACCTCTCACAGAATCTTTTCAGATCCTAACCAAAAATCTTTCAGGAGGACTAATTGGCGATTTATCTAATCTTTCCTCTGATGCCTATGAGAATATCATCTGGCAAATCCGTTTTCCGAGAGTACTATTAGCGATGCTCACGGGTATGGGATTATCATTAGCCGGTGCAGTCATGCAAACAACGGTCCAGAACCCGCTTGCAGATCCTTATATTTTGGGGATTTCGTCTGGGGCTTCTCTAGGCGCAACGTTTGCTATAATGATTGGCTTTGGTGGAACCAGCATACTGGCTCAGTTGGGTTTATCTTTTTGGGCATTCCTAGGTGCTGTGACAGCCGCTTTTCTTGTCTTACTTTTATCGAATGTTGGCGGACAGGTGAATTCCATCAAACTGGTTTTATCCGGAATGGTATTAAATGCGCTGTTTACAGCGTTTTCCAATTTCATCATTTATATAGCCAACGATGCAGAAGGTATTCGTTCGGTGACTTTTTGGATGATGGGAAGTTTGGCAGGAGCAAGTTGGTCCACACTGCCCTTAATTGCCACGGTTGTCTTGATTTGTTTTCTGTTCTTCTTAACACAAGAACGCACGTTAAATATCATGCTATTGGGTGATGAAGCAGCAATCACGCTCGGAGTCAACTTAAATTTTTACCGTAAATTGTATTTAGTCATTGCTGCGATTCTGACAGGTATCATAGTTGCGAATAGCGGAATGATTGGCTTTGTTGGATTGATTATTCCACATATGATCCGTGGAATCGTCGGATCCAATCATCGATACTTTTTGCCATTATCTGTTCTTTCAGGATCTTTATTCATGGTATGGTCTGATATCTTGTCTCGCATCATCCTGCCAACGGTTGAATTACCCATTGGTATTTTGACATCGTTAATCGGCGCACCACTGTTCATTTATATTTTTGTTAAAAAAGGCTACGAGTTTGGAGGGTAAGAATGAATTTAACTGTTGATAACGTATCGGTATCTATTGCTTCCCAGCAAATTATAGAAGACATCTCCTTGCATGTTAGTCAGCATCAATTTGTCGGTTTGATTGGACCGAACGGCTGCGGGAAATCGACTTTATTGAAAAGTGTTTCGAAAATACTTGAACCCGATAGGGGAATCATTACTTTGGATGGCGACAATATTCAGAAACTCTCAAACAAACAGCTTGCAAAAAAATTAGGCGTAGTGGGACAGTTTCACCAAATCAATTTTGACTTTTCCGTCCGTCAGATGTTACTGCTCGGACGCTCACCGCACAAAGGTTTAATGGAGAGAGATAACGCGCTAGATTATGAAATTGTTGAAAAAGTTCTTCACCAAATGGAATTGGAAAACCTCGCTGATAGAAGTTTTTTGTCACTGTCAGGAGGGGAAAAGCAGCGGGTGATTTTAGGCAGAACTTTGGTGCAGCAACCTAAATTTCTAGTTTTAGATGAGCCTACCAACCATTTGGATATCAAACACCAATTGAGTATTTTAAAAACAGTCAGTTCCCTGCCCATTGGTGTATTGGCTGCTTTACATGATTTGAATTTAGCTTCACGCTTTACGGATTATTTGTATGCTATGAAAGACGGAAGAATAATTAAAGAAGGAACGCCTGAAGAAGTGTTAACGGAAGTGGTTATTAAAGAACTGTATGAAGTCGACTGTCGGACATATACTAATCCTATTTTAGGTAAACAGACCATTGAATTTCTATAAAAACCATAAATTTCAAATTAGGATTACCTTTACAGTATACTAAAACCCTAATCTTAAGTTTAACAAGGTCTCACTAATGTCACCTTCGTTGATTCGAATAGAACGTTTCATAAATGTTTCGTTGCTATGACCAAAGATTTCCATTAACGTGGCCATATCTTTGGTCTTTTTGTAGCGATGGTGGCCAAAAGCACTTCATAGCGTGTGCGTACTGATAGCATCGTGACTCAATAGCTTAGCAATCTTTTGAAACATTTGATAGAGACCGTATTCACTTCCAAATGAATGCCTTTGGTACTTGGAAACAAACAAGCTTCTGATTCTAAGTTTTTTTAGTGTACTCTTCAATCAAGTCTTGCACACTACTCAAATACGAAATGGGAGTTTTTTCTGTCTTTTTTCGAAAATACGTGGATTTTTAGATGAAATAATAGCTTTTTTCGTTAATTTAACAATACCGGACATGCTTGAACCACTGTTAATCCTGATTAAAAATAGGAAAACATCCCAATTAATCATTTTATTAGGTCTTAACTTAAATAAAAAGTTATTTATTTCTTGTTGTGTTCGTAATGGGTGCACATTGTAACTCATTGAAATAACCTCTTCTCTCACAAAAAAGATAAACGATTTCATTCAGCATATTACATAAGCATGTATTAAAAGGGCGTATAAAAAAAGAACCCACTCTGAGGAAGTCAAAATTCAGAGGAGGTCAAATCTAAAAATAGTTAGAAAACGGTATTATCAAGTGTATTATGTGTATTTAATTCAGTGATTTTACCTGATTCGAGATAAACAATCCATTCGCATAAATTTGTCACGTAATCGCTGATACGCTCCAGATTTCCGGCTACAAAAATGTAATTAGCTGCACCAAATACTAACTCAGGATCTTTCTTCATTTCATCTAATGTTCTTTTTTGTAATTCGAAAGCAAGCTGATCGATTTTGTCGTCTTTTAGAGCGATTTTTTTAGCTTCTGCTACATCTGCTTCGATGAAAGCAGTTAAAGAACGTTCAACTAATTTCTTAACTTTTTCAGCCATTACCGCTAAGTCATTTTCAATATCTAAATTCTTTTTATTCCCTTTAACACGAATCGTTGCTTTGGCAATGTTAACCGCATGGTCTCCCATGCGTTCTAAATCGGCACAAGCCTTCATAATAGTAATGATACGACGTAAATCACTGGTTACGGGCTGTTGCAAGGCAATGAGCTCAATGGATTTGGTTTCGATTTTTACTTGTTGTTCATTGATCAGGTGATCGTTATTCACAACTTTTTCAGCTATGGCTTTGTCATGGGCAACAAACCCCTTAACAGATATATAGATTGATTCAGATACCATTAATCCCATCTGATAAAACTGTGAATGCAGATTGTTTAGTTCTTCTTCGAATACTTTTCTCATGAAATAGACCACCTCTTATTTTTTTGAAATGTTATGCGTTTATTTGATTCTAATGGAAGTTGCTGTTTAGCCGAACTTACCTGAAATATAATCATCTGTTCGTATGTCCTTAGGATTGGAATACATTTTTTCTGTTGAATCAAATTCAATGATTTCTCCATTTAAAAAGAAAGCTGTTTTATCCGATATTCGAGCAGCTTGTTGCATGTTATGTGTGACGATGATAATGCTGTAATTTTTCTTGAGTTCATGAATCAAGTCTTCTATTTTGGCAGTGGATAACGGATCGAGCGCTGAGGTCGGTTCATCCATCAGTATGACTTCTGGTTCTACAGCTAAAGCTCGAGCGATGCAAAGACGTTGCTGCTGACCTCCAGAAAGACCAAAGGCATTTTCACTTAATCTGTCTTTTACTTCATTCCATAACGCAGCACCTTTCAAGCCTCTTTCAACAACCTCATCTAGCGTCTTTTTATCTTTAATCCCGTGAATACGGGGTCCATAAGCGACATTATCATAGATGGATTTAGGGAAAGGATTTGGTTTTTGAAAAACCATCCCAACCTCTGTACGTAAAGCTTCTACTTTAGCGTCGGATTTAAAAATATCCTCATTGTTATAGTGGATGGAGCCTTTCATTTTTACAGAAGGAACGAGTTCCACCATCCGGTTCAATGTTTTAATAAACGTTGATTTACCACATCCAGAGGGTCCAATTATTGCAACAACCTGTTTTTCAGGTATATCAATTGAGATATCTTTTAGTGCCTGTGTATCACCATACCATAAGTTGAAATTTTTGACGGAATAGACAGACTGAATAGTTTCTTCTTTATTCATTATTTACCTCCTACATTAATAACGTTTCGAGTATTTATTACGAATAGCAATAGCCAGCGAATTCATCACAATTAAAATAATGAGTAAGACAATGCTTCCGGCGGCGGCTACTGCTTGAAACTCTGCCTGGGGTCTGCTTGCCCAGCTGAAAATTTGAATAGGTAAAACAGTAAAGCCATCTAATACAGAAGTTGGGGTATAGGCAATAAATGTCATTGCGCCAATCATCAACAGAGATGCTGTTTCACCGACACCTCTAGATAAGGATAGAATCGCTCCAGTTAATATTCCGGGTGTGGCTGCTGGAAGGACAACGGTTCGAATAATCTGCCATTTGGTTGCACCCATTGCATAAGCGGCCTCATACTGTTCTTGTGGAATAGACCGTATGGCCTCTTTTGAAGCGACGACTATAACCGGTAAAATAAGCAGAGACATGGTTAATCCTCCAGCTAAAATACTTCTGCCCATTCCTAATATTCGAACAAATACTGTCAGACCAAGTAAACCAAATACAACGGAAGGCACTCCTGCTAAGTTTGCTATATTCAGTTCGATAAAACGGGTAAATTTATTTTTCGGTGCGTATTCTTCTAAATAAATGGATGTACCTACACCTAATATTAGAGAAACTGGTATCGTGATAGACATGACCCAGGTAGTTCCGAGGATTGCAGCTTTAATTCCCGCATCTTCAGGTCTTCTTGATGCATAATTAGTGAAGAAATCAGTATTTAAATAGCCAATCCCTTGTGTAACAATTCGTATAATTAGTGTAGCTAGTACGATCATCCCAAAAAGAGTAGCTGTAAAGAAAATTCCTTTGGCTAGTTTGTTTTTTGTAATTCTTTTAGATATTTGTTTTTCATCAGGTACAACAATTTTGTTTTTCATTAGTAAACCTCCCTATATCGGCGGGAAATATGATTGGCAAAGACATTCATGACTAAAGTAAAGAGGAACAGAGTCATCCCTACCGCATAAATACTATAATAAATAGTCGATCCAAACGTTGCATCCCCCATGCTGACTTGAACAATATAAGCAGTCATTGTCTGAATTGATTCAGTGGGAGTAAAACCTAAGTTTGGTGTGGATCCTGCTGCAGTGGCGACAATCATTGTTTCACCGATTGCACGTGATAGGCCTAAAACAAGCGAAGAAACAATCCCGCTAAGTGAGCCGGGAATAACAATTTTCAAAGCAACTTCTAAACGTGTTGCGCCTAAGGCCAATGCGCCCTCTCGCATGGACTGGGGAACAGCATTCATCGCTTCTTGAGATAACGAAGTAATCTGGGGAATAATCATAATTCCTACAACTATACCCGGGCTTAAGGCATTAAAAATAGGTAAATCTGTAACGAACGTTCGTAATAAAGGTGTAACAAACGTTAAAGCAAACAACCCATAGACAACGGTCGGAACACCGGCTAATACTTCCAAGATAGGTTTCAATACTTTACGTTTTTGATCACTGGCGTATTCACTCAAATAAATGGCTGCAGCTAAACCAATGGGGATAGCAACTACCATTGCAATTGCAGCAATGGTGAATGTGCCGGAAATTAATGGCCAAATACCATAACTGGGATCATTCCCGAAAAATGGGTACCATTCTGTACCGGTTATGAAATCAATAAAAGAGACCTGAGTAAAAAACAAAAAGGTTTCTCTGAATAAAGTGAAAATGATTCCTACCGTTACAAGAATGGAGAGAGAAGCCATGAGTAAAAATAAGTTAGGCATTAATTTCTCGATTTTATTATGAGAGGATTGTTTAGCTCTATTTTGTTTAATCCTTTCACGTATAGTTGATTGCATGATGTAACACTCCTTAGACATAGGCAAAATGTCCATCGAGTGAGTCCGCGATGGACATTTTGCTGTATATTAATCTTTGCTATAACTATTTCTTACAAGTTTTAATAGTAATCACTGTTTTTTTCTGAAAGGTATAAAAATTTATCTTAAACCTTCAAGCGTTTCTAGACCATCCGTATAAATGGAATCATCTAGCGCTACGTATCCAACTTCAGTAGCCATTTCTCCGGCCATTTCCAATGTGTACTTAGCAAATTCATAAGCCGTATCATTTTCTACAATAGATTCGTTATTTACATAGAAGAATAACGGTCTAGATAGGGGTTCGTAAGTGCCGTTTTGAACGGTCTCATCTGACGGTGTTACGACTTCTCCATTATTATTTTCGATGGGAACAATTTTAACGGTATCTTGGTTTTCTGCGTAATATGCATATCCAAAGTAAGCTAATGCATTTTCAGATCCCTTAGCACCTTGAACCAGCACATTATCGTCTTCTGATAAAGACGCTTCTTTATCAATTTGCTCTCCGTCTAAGATGATTTCATCGAAATAATCGTATGTCCCAGAATCTGCCCCTGGGCTAAATAATAGAATTTTTTCATCTGGCCAGCCTTCTCTTACATCTGCCCATGTTTCGACGTCACTTTCTTCTAACCAAATGGATTTCAGTTCGTCAAGAGTTAAATAATCTACCCAATCATTTTCCGGATTAACAACGACTGATAATCCGTCAAGAGCTATTTGGAATTCAGTGTATTCAATACCTGCGTCCGCAAGCAAAGCGGCTTCTTCTTCTTTCATTGGTCGAGAAGCATTCGTGATATCTGTTTCTCCAGCGATAAATTTTTCCATTCCTCCGCCAGTCCCCGATACACCAATAGTTGCTCGAGCTTCTGGGTTTGCAATAGAGAATTCTTCAGCTACACCCTCCATAATTGGAAAGACGGTCGATGATCCGTCAACCTGAACTGAACCAGTAATGCCTTCAGTTGTTTCGTCAGTCGATGTGTTTCCACATGCTGCTAAGAGAAGTACCATACTTAGTGATGCACCAATTTTTGCCAAGCCACTCATTTTCATATAAAATCCCTCTTTCTCTTTATAAGTTGAACATCTCCTGTTCATACTTTCATAATAAACGACTAACATTAATTCCATGTAAATTGAATGTAAGGATTATGTAAATATTCATGATAGTTGAATTGGTGTACAAGTATTTCTTATATAAATATACTTAATGTGACCTAAACTTAGTTGAACCAGTAGGCTATTTAGCCTGTCATTGCTTTAAATAATAATAATTACGTCATTCAATTTAATTATAGATAATTCATGCTTTTTGATATCCTACTTAAAAGTATGATAGATATTACTCTTTTACTTGTTTTTTTTTACACCTAAGAGGCGTGAAAAAAGAACCCTAATCTGTTATGGTTAAAGCGCCTAAACTAAACCATGAAAAGGGTTTTCTCAATGGTTACATTGCATGGAAATGGCTTGAATTTCAATGCTACTATTTTGATTTCAAATAATGGTGGTAAGTATTGTAGATAGTAAATTATTGATTTACAAGATTAAATAATGTTCTTTGTAAGCTAGTACTTGAAATTGAAAGGGACATTAATAGGGTGATTGACTAAAGTTAGCCAAACTTAATAATTGAGAGAATTTTTTTTTGAGGAAAGCAGCTATATTCAGCCACTTTAACCAGGTGAGTACAATTTGAAAGGAAACGCTTTCCGTTTTTTGGATTCTATTATCGTTGAGATGGAAGCGATTTCCGAGTATGCTAAAAGCAGGAGGTAAGGGAACGTGTTGGATAAAGAATTTATTAATTTGTTTACTGAAAAGACAGTAACGCAGTTACTGAATGAAAAGGATTTAAAATTATTAACAGGCCTTGGCAGAAAAAGACTTTCTAAGAATATTGATTTGTTAAATTTAACGTATTTGTTCAATCAAGAGGAAGTATTACAAATCAATCATTTTGATTTAACTAATATTAATATCGAAAGAGTTTTGCTGGATTATAGTGATAGTTTTGTATTACCTGATGACTTTCGGAAAATGTTGCTTTACTTAATCATTTATATTCAAGTGGATGCCTACTCAATTTTAGTATTGCAAGAAAGCTTGGACGTTAGTCGTAATACAATTATCACTGATTTAAAAAAACTAAATAATGACTTAGAAAAAGTTACAGTTCAGTACGATCGGAAAAAAGGATATGTCTTGAAAGGTACTGAATTAGAAATTCGTAAGTACGCGTTGTTTTATATTTTCACTTTATACAAAGAGTTAGAGCCCAAAACAATATTAATTGAAAGTTGTGGTCTTTCTCAAAATTATTTCAATGACTGGTTGGAGCAAACTTACAGTAGCATTAAGGTGAGCAAGCTTGATATTATGACAGGGCAAGTCGCAGAGATTGTTATTTTTATTTTAATTACTAGTTCAAGAAATAAAAATAGTGAAAATAAACTAGAATTTTTGATTGAACCAGAGTATTTACCCAATCAGAAATACTTGAATTTTTCCAATAGTTATCGGGAATTATTTTCAGATCAAACCGAATTAAATTATTTATCTCTAATCTTTTCGGCAATTTCACAGGAAGAACTAACTGAAGATAGTAATATTTTTTCTCAAATATTTATCGAGTTTTTAACAATGTTCAATGTTATTTCCGGGATTGATGTCTTAAATTATCAAGCTTTGGTGACTCGTTTGAGGCTACATTCGCTTGCGATGATGTATCGTGAAAAATACTTTATTTTCCTTAATAATGAATTAATTGAAGAGATTGCTGAGTCAAATAAATCTTTAAATAACGTGTTACAAGAAGCTGTTAGCCCAATTGAAGAAGAAATCGGTAAACCTATTAGTAAAACAGAAATTGGTTATCTCATAGCAATTATTGAATCTTATTTACAAAGTAAAAATGAACAGTTTACCTTGCTGCGAGCGATTATTTTATGTCCTAATGGCACTACGTCATCTGTTTTATTAAAAAAGGAATTAGAGGAACTATTTCCGGCTATTCAGTTTTCTAAGGCAAGTTCACTAAGTAATTTTAAAGAGATTGATCCTAATGAGTACGACATTATTTTTTCAACAATTGGAGTTAAAACGCAAAAGTATTTGTATATTATTTCTAATTTTTTATCTAACTTTGAAAAACAAAAACTAAAAAAAGAAATTACCGAACAGTTTAACTTACCAACTTTAAAAATTCCATCGTATAAAGAAATTGAAAATTTATTATCTAATCACGAAACAGCAAAGCAATCAACGGGTGATTTATATGATGAATTAGTCGCAATTATAACAAGAAATAGCAAACGTCAAAAGGAGTGGAGTCCAGTGTTAAAAGAATTGCTTACCGAGGATACGATAAAAATGAATGTGAAGGCAACTGATTGGGAAGATGCAATCAGAAAAGGTGGGGAGATTCTGCTTGAAACCGGAGTAATACAAGGAAGTTATGTAGAAGCCATGGTCAAATCAGTAAAATTATATGGCTCCTATATTGTGATTACTCCACATATTGCCTTAGCGCATGCAAGTTCAAATGATGGTGTCAATAAGATTGGATTTAGTTTAATTACCTTGAAAAATGAGATTAAGTTTAATCACGAAGAAAATGATCCGGTGAAAGTTGTTATCACATTAGCGGCTACGGATCAGTCAACGCACTTAAAAGCCTTATCTGAATTAATGGAGTTGCTAGGTGATGAGAACTTTTTGAAAATTGCTTACGATCCGAAAGCTGAGAAACAAGATATTTTAACATTAATACAGGATTTGAAGGAGTGCTAATGATGAAAGTAGGAATTAAGCAACGGATTGAATTACTACAAGGGATTAATGATGAAAATTATAATCAAATGCAAAAAATTGCTGATGTCATTGTTACAACGATTCGCAATGGAGGCAAAGTCTTATCAGCCGGGAATGGTGGTAACGCAGCAAATGCTCAGCATATTACTGGTGATATTGTTGGTCGTTACAAAATCGAGCGTAAAGCTTATGCAGCAATGACTTTAACAGTTGATTCTTCAGTTATGACTGCCATTGGAAATGATTATGGTTACGATGAAGTATTTGCCCGTCAGGTTGAAGGGTTAGGAAAAGAAGAGGATATACTAATTATTTTAAGTTCTAGTGCTCACTCGCCTAACCTAGTGAAAGCTGTTACTAAGGCTAAGGAGTTAGGACTAATAGTGATTGGTTTCTTAGGAAACAATGGTGGGAGCTTAAAGGATAGTTGTGATTACAGTTTGTGTATTGCACCAAAAGATTCAGACTTAGCAGAAGAATACGCTATGACAATGAATCATATGATTTTAGAAGAAGTTGAAAATCAATTAGTTAACGGATAAGTTAGTAAAAAATAGAAAAAGAAAAGAGGAAATAATAATGAAGATTCTAACAGTATGTGGCATGGGCTCAGGTTCAAGTTTAATTTTGAAAATGAACGTTGATAAGATTTTAGGTGATTTTGGGGTAGATGCCGATGTGGAAGTTTGCGATTTAGGATCAGCTAAAGGAACCCAAGCAGATTTAATTATTTCAACAACGGGTTTTAAGAGTCAGCTAGAAGATATTGCCACCGAAAAGATACTTATTACAAATGTCATAAATAAAGAAGAGTTAACGGTTGCCCTTAAAGAATACTTTAATAAGTAAGATTTTGAAGAATAGTGGTAAATAAAAGAAAGACAAAATAGAAGAGGAGTGTTTTAATAATAAATTTTATTTATAGCTTTTTTAATCAACCAGCTATTATTATTGGTTTAATTGCTTTAATTGGTCTTGTGGCTTTAAAAAAACCGTTCTCTAAAATCTTAACGGGTACTCTTAAAACTGTGATTGGCTTTTTAATTCTATCGGAAGGTGGCGGAATTATTGCCTCCGCATTAGACACCTTAGGACCAGCTTTTGAGAATGCTTTTAATATTCAAGGAGTAATTCCTGCCAATGAAGCTGTAATTGGTGTGGCTGAGAATATTCTCGGTAGCGAAATGGCTTTAATCATGGCTTTTGGTTTTGTCTTTAATATCATAATTGCACGTTTTACTAAATTAAAATATATTTTCTTATCCGGCCACCATGTGTTATTCATGTCAGCCCTACTAGCAGCTGTGTTAGGTACGATTGGTTTTAGTGGCTTTGAATTAGTGGCCGTCGGTTCGATTTTCTTAGGAGCGGTCATGGCGATTTCACCAGCTATCGTTCAACCGTTTTACCGTAAAGTAACTGGTAATGATGATATAGCTATGGGTCACTTTAATGCCCTTTCTTATAGTCTATCTGCTTTAGTTAGTGGTGTCACTGGAAATAAAAAAAAGTCAACAGAAGATATTAAAGTCCCTGAGCAATTAAGCTTCTTCCGTGATAATACTATCTCAACAGCAATTGTTATGATGTTAATTTATGTTGTAACCTTTCTGTTTGCAGATGCTAGTGTCATTAATGAAATGTCTGGTGGAGATAATGTTGTAATCTATGCTTTAATGCAAGGACTTAAATTTACAGCGGGCTTCGTGATTGTACTTCAAGGTGTTCGGATGATGTTATCTGAAATTGTACCAGCCTTCAAGGGGATCTCTGATAAAATAGTTCCAAATGCAACGCCAGCATTAGATGTACCAGTTATCTTTCCATTCGCACCAAATGCTGTTCTAATTGGTTTCTTATCTTCAGTTGTTGGAGGTTTTATTGTTTTCTTAATCTTACCATTCACAAACTTGCCAGTAATTATTCCTGGTTTAATCCCTCTATTCTTTGTTGGAGCGGGCGCTGGGGTATTGTCAAATGCTACTGGTGGTTTAAGAGGAACCATAATTGGTGGGATATTTAATGGTGCACTGTTGATATTCTTACCGGCTTTATTGTTACCATTAATGGGTGAATTAGGTTTTGCTAACTCAACTTTCGGAGATACAGATTTTGCTGGTGTCGGTATTTTACTAGGTTACTTAGGCAATTTATTTGGTAAAACTGGTATTTATGTCTTGTTGTTAGTATTAGTAACATATTTATCAGGATCTGCTTACCGCCAAGTTAGTAGCGGAAAATTACAACAAGAACAAGTAAAAGAAGATTAATATGTTTAAAGACTTCATCTCAAACTATCAATCGGAATATATATCGACTTTGGAAAATCTAGAACAAAATTCACTAACAGAATTACTAAGTTTAGTTGAAAATGCTATGATTAAAGGTCAAAATGTCTTTGTTTTAGGTAATGGTGGAAGCTCTGCTTCTGCCTCTCACTGGGTTTGTGATTTTAACAAAGGAGTGGGTTTAGAAAAGAGAGAGCTTAAGGCTCGATTCATCTCTTTGACAGACAATGTACCAGTAATGACAGCATATGGTAATGATATCTCTTATAGCAAAGTTTTTGTGGAACAATTAAAGAACTTGATCAGAAAAGATGACTTAGTCATTTCTTTATCAGTTTCAGGTAATTCAGAAAATTTAGTTTTAGCTCAAAATTATGCTAAAGATCAAGGGAATAAAACAGTTTGTATTACTAATAACCAAGGAAATTTATTAAGGGAGAGTGCTGATTTGATGATTTCAGTTCCTTCAGAAAATTATGGCATTGTTGAAGATGTTCATATGTATATTTGTCATGTACTATCTCAATATATCGCTCAAAAATAGTGAAATATTCTAATTTTAAAAAAAGATTGCAAAATAATTTTGATTGTATGTAATCAAAGATTAAAAAAGTATAAAACAAGAAGGAGAAAATATGTTTGATAAAATTGATGGTTTAGCAGTTAACACAATTCGCACTTTGAGTATTGAAGGTGTACAAAAAGCTAATTCTGGACATCCTGGTTTGCCAATGGGTGCTGCTCCTATGGCATACGTATTATGGACAAAACAAATGAAAGTAAATCCTAAGCATTCTCAGTGGTTTAATAGAGATCGTTTCGTCTTATCTGCGGGTCATGGTTCAATGCTTCTTTATAGTTTACTGCATTTATCGGGCTATGATGTATCTATAGAAGATATAAAACAATTCCGTCAATGGAATAGCAAGACACCAGGCCATCCAGAAGTCCATCATACGGATGGTGTTGAAGCAACCACTGGTCCCCTCGGTCAAGGTATTGCTAATAGTGTTGGATTAGCAATGGCAGAAGCACATTTATCCGCAACATACAATAAACCAAACTATAAAGTTGTTGATCATTATACTTACGTTCTTTGTGGAGACGGAGACTTGATGGAAGGCGTTTCTTCTGAAGCAGCTAGTTTAGCAGGTCACTTAAAGCTTGGTAAGTTAGTTGTTTTATATGATTCAAATGATACTTCATTAGATGGTCCTATCTCTAAATCCTTTACAGAGAATGTAGGGAAACGTTTTGAAGCTTATGGTTGGGAACATATTTTAGTTAAAGATGGTAATAATTTAAATGAAATCAATCAAGCAATTGAAAAAGCAAAACAAAATACTGAACAACCAACATTAATTGAAGTGAAAACGGTTATTGGCTTTGGTTCTCCAAATGCAGGGACACATAAAGTTCATGGTTCACCTCTTGGTTTAGAAGGAATCGAAGCTGCTAAAAAAGTTTATGGTTGGGAAGATAAAGACTTTTTTGTTCCCAATGAGGTTGCTGATCGGTTCCACCAAACAATTGGAAAAACAGGCGAGAATGCAGAAAAAGAATGGAAAGAAATGTTAGAAGATTACCGTAAAGAATACGTAGATTTAGCAAGCAAATTTGAAAGAGCTCTGTCTGGGGAACTACCAGTTAATTTGTACAGTGAATTACCAATTTTTGATATAATGGATAAAGCGGCTGCTTCCCGTAAAACAAGCAGTCAAATATTGAATTTAATTGCCAAGAAAGTTCCTAATTTGTGGGGTGGATCAGCTGACTTGTCATCTTCCAATAATACGATAATCGATGGGGAAAAAGACTTTCAAGCTGGTCAATATGAAGGGCGAAACATTTGGTATGGTGTACGCGAATTTGCAATGACAGCAGCAGCAAATGGAATTGCTTTGCATGGAGGATTAAGAACTTATGTGGGGACGTATTTTGTTTTTACAGACTACTTAAGGGCTGCTATACGTCTTGCAGCTATTTCTCATTTGCCTGTAACTTACATCTTTACGCATGATTCAATTGCAGTAGGAGAAGATGGTCCAACTCACGAACCGGTTGAACAGTTATCTAGTTTGCGTGGAATGCCCAATTTATCTGTTATCCGCCCAGCTGATGCGAATGAAGTTGTAGCTGCTTGGGAACTAGCACTAAATTCTAGTGATCACCCAACTGTTCTCGTTTTGACACGTCAAGACTTACCAATTTTACCGAACACGAAAGAAATGGCACGTTCGTTTGTTCAAAAAGGAGCTTATGTATTATCTTCTCAAGAAGGTGAGAGACCCGAGGGGATTTTAATCGCCAGCGGTTCAGAAGTTCAATTGGCTCTAAAAGCCCAAAAAGAACTTAAAGAACAAGGGACGGACGTTTCTGTCGTTTCTATGCCAAGTTTTGATTTATTTGAGAAGCAAGATGATGAATATAAAGAAAGTGTACTACCTTCTGATGTACGTGCAAGATTGTCGATTGAAATGGGAGCAACATTCGGATGGAAACAATATGTCGGTTTAGACGGTTTTGCTTATGGAATTGACCAGTTCGGAGCAAGCGCGCCTGGAGATAAAATAATTAAAGAATATGGATTCACTGTAAAACCTATAGTAAAAGCTTTTAACAAACTTTTATAATAGAAGATAGTATTAATGAGAATATAAAAACTATCGTTTCGAGTATCTTTAACCTGTTTGAAATGAATACCAATAAAAATAAGAATTAATTTTTTTAAGAGAGATTAAAAAATGAAAAGACCCCAAAAAGTAGGTGCATTCCTAACTTTTTGGGGTCTTTTCATAAATATATATTTGAAGGTTCTAGTTATCCCCTCTTATAATTTTTTTTTACAGACGGTTATTTTAAGTGTACCCATAGCAGACAGTAGTAGGCTTGCAGAGTATTGGAATGGTAACAGAAAGAAATAAAGAACCTTGAATTCACAAAGCTCTTGATACATGATTTTGTGTCAATTCATATATGAATTATAAAAGTGCCCCCCCTTTTAAAATGATATCCGATTTTATGTTTTTCATTAATTTAAGGCTGCATAACAGTGTTTTCTTTATCTTTAGGATATCCAATTAGTAATTTTTTTATAAGTTAGCAAAAAATAAAGCAGTAGGAGTAAACGGATTGTACTGTTCTAAGATACTTTCTTTATTCCATAACCATAAAGACTAGTAAGACTTGTTTTAGTAACCGTAGATTAATTAACCATTGGATCTCCAGAAAGATCAAAAATCAACTATTACCCATTTACTGTTAGTGCTATCCTTTCCATCTACTACAGTAGCCATCATAACTTTTCCAGGAACAACTTGATATGTGAAGATTTTTGCTAAATCAGGTTGAACCAATAATTTTTCTACTGTAATATCTTCATCTATAGAAATTAACTAGTGAAGCAATGTCCTATAGATATTTATACAAAAAAATAGCTAGTGGAGTGGAAGAAAAAAAGGGAATTAGACTAATTGATAGTATGAAATAGATTGTTTTTTATCCTTGGAAAAGAGACGGTAGTCACCCTTTTTTTGTCGTCTGAAGTTTAAAATAACAACAATTTCAACCTAAAAAGAGCGAAAACAATAGCTGTTGTTATTATTAGACTTTTATTTTTTTTGACCCTATACTGAAGGTAGAATAGAAAAGGAGGTGAGAGTATGAAAACATTAGATAGTGTTGCTTTGGGTCTGTTAATTGTGGGTGGTTTGAACTGGTTGCTAGTTGGTTTCTTCGAATTTGATTTGGACGCTACGATATTTGGTGGAGAAACATTCCTCTTATCTAAAATCGGCTATATTGTTGTTAGTCTTTGTGCCCTTTATTCAGTAAAGTTCTTTCCCCTAATTACTTTTCAAACAACCTCTCAGTATAGAAAAACATAAACTTCAGACTAATAAAAAAATGACTTTTCATTCTTTTTGCTGTTTGTTTTTCATCGCGGGTACAATTAAAAAAGCGATACTATCGAAATGTACTACATTCCCAAAAAAATAGAGGTTCATTTAAGTAGCGAATGTTTAATACTAAGGAATAAAAATACCTTTGAAAAGAGGCTTATTATGGAGACATCAGTGTTAAAGGTTTTAAATATAACAAAACAGATTAAGAAAAATCAAATTATAAAAGATGTCAGTTTTGATATTAAAAAGGGAGAAATATTGGGTTTTTTAGGACCTAATGGATCTGGAAAAACAACAACTTTAAGAATGATTGTAGGCTTATCAAAGCCTACTTCAGGAGATATAAAAATCTGTGGGTATTCTATTGAAAAAGACTACGTAAAAGCGATGTCTAATGTAGGTTGTATGATAGAAGGCCCCGATCTTTATGATTATATGAGTGGATATAGAAATCTTGAAATATTAGGTAGCATGTCAAAAGGTGTCACTAAGAAGGATATAGATGAAGCTGTAGAATTAGTCGGTATGGGAAATCGGATTAACGATAAAATTAATATTTATTCCATGGGAATGAAACAAAGAATTGGTTTAGCGCAAGCTTTGATTCACAAACCTAAATTATTAGTTTTAGATGAACCGACAAACGGACTTGATCCTCAAGGCATACATGAGTTTAGAGAAATTATAAAAGAGTTAGCTAGAGAAAAAGGCATTTCAGTGTTGATCTCTTCACATTTAATTAGTGAAGTTCAATTGATGTGTGATCGAGTCAGTATTATAAATAATGGAAGTATTATCAAAAATGCATCAATAGATGAAATTTTATCAACTGGTGAAGTTGTTTGGACAGTAGATAATCCAAAAAAGGCACAAGCAGTCCTTAAAAATAATTTTAATGTAGCTTCATCTATTGATGCAAAAAAATTAATAGCGCTAGTTAGCGTAGAAATGCTTTCAGAAATAAATAAGACTTTATTTAATTCAGGTATAGAAATCAAATATGTCGAAAATAAAAAGAGAACGTTAGAAGATTTATTTTTAACACTTACAGATAAACATAAAATCGGGTAAAGGTGTGATAGCATGATTTCGTTAATACAAAATGAGGTAATAAAGATCTTATTAAAGAAAAAAATGGTCCTGATCATTATTTTACTTTTAATTTTTGTGAGTTTACTTTCATATGGACAGAAATATTCTTATGACAGAAATATACAAAAATTTGAGGCGGAATCTGGGGGTATAGAATATGATTGGAAAGCCCTTACTACTCAAAGGCTCAATGACCTTGAAAATCGTAGTAATAATGAATTCATACCAGAGGAAGTTAGAGCGTCTATTGATAGAGAAATTCAGCAATTGACTTATTTTATTGAAAATGACATCAATCCTATAACACCTACAGCGTCTAAATTTAATGTTCAATTTGTAGAACAAGGCATAACACTGTTTATACCTCTTTTAATTGTAATCTTAGCTGCAGATGTAGTTTCAAGTGAATTCTCCCAAAAAACGATTAAAGTTTTACTCACAAGAGCAGTACCTAGATGGAAAGTATTATTGAGCAAGTATATTGCACTCATCATGATGACGACAATTTTAGTGTTTATTATTGGTGCCCTATCTACTTTAGTATCCTATTTGTTTTTTCAACAATGGGGATTTAGTGAACCCGTAGTAACAGGTTTCAGTTTGATTGAGGGTAAATTAGATTCAAATTCAACGATATTAATCTCTCAATTTCAATACACTTTATTGATCTATTCTCTATTGTGGTTTGTGTCGATAGTAGTAGCCTCTATAACACTATTGATTTCGGTGATAGTTGATAATAGTTCGTCGGCCATTGGCATATTGATGGCCTCTCTAATCGGCGGTCAGTTTTTACAGTTTTTCTTATCTGAATGGCAATTAGTCAAGTATTTTTTTGTAACCAATTTAGATCTCACTCGATATTTAACTGGATCCTACCAGCCTATTGAAGGGATGAGTTTAAACTTTTCTATTCTTATACTAAGTGCTTGGGCTGTATTATCATTGCTAATAAGTTTTAGAGTATTTAACAGAAAAGATATCCTAGTTTAAATCGACTATTAAGGAGAATAACTATGTTTAAAAAAGTAATATGGCCACTAGTATTATTTAGTTCAATAGCGCTATTGATTGTATTTATAGCGGGATTTATGACCTCTGTATACGTAAGTAGGAGTGAAGAAAAAGAGAACACAGAAAAACCAATGGAAAACTCACAAAATACACCTGAAGAAGGAGATAAAACTCCAGAAGCTGCTTCTGACATACTCATCCTTGGAGACTCTATTGGATTTGGAGTAGGGGATGAAGAAAATTTAGGGTTAGAAAAAAGATACCTAGATTTAGTCAATAAAAATAATGAAAATAAAAAAGCCATTACGAATATTTCAGTACCAGGCTATGAAAGCAACGAACTTGTAGATTTAATTAAAAGTGGAGAAAACAAATCTAGTATTTCAAATGCAAATTTAATTATCCTATCTATTGGAGGAAATGATTTAAATCGTCTAGAATATGAAGACAATGTAACGTTAACAATCGCATTTGAGGAAGCGCTTAAAAACTACAAACAAAATCTAGAGTTTATAATTAAAGAGATTAGAACGATCAATCCAGATGCACAATTAGCATGCATAGGTTTATACAATCCTTATAGCAAAGAAGAACCTGAAAAGGCCAGATTACTTTTAAAATGGAATTATGAAACTCGTTTAATTGTAAATGCAGATGTCAAATTTGCCTATATACCAACTTATGAATTATTTGAATACCATTTAAACGACTATCTCTCTATAGAT
Source organism: Carnobacterium funditum DSM 5970 (assembly GCF_000744185.1). Lineage (NCBI taxonomy): Bacteria > Bacillati > Bacillota > Bacilli > Lactobacillales > Carnobacteriaceae > Carnobacterium > Carnobacterium funditum. Next base: position 1,741,982 of record NZ_JQLL01000001.1, read on the forward strand.
GAATTTCATCCAAGTGGTTTAGGGTATCAAGTGATAGCAGAAGAACTTTATCGAATATTAAACTAGATAAAATGCTAGCTATATTAGCGACAGTGTGTAAAAGTTAGTTTATAATGTTAAGCAAAAAGTTCTCATATAAAAAGTAAGAAAGGAAAATTATCGTGAAAAAAATTAATTTTATTTATTATTTATGCGCAATAGCAATGGTTATCTCTTTGGGAAATGTATTTATAAATGGTGATTTCTCAGTAGAGGGTTCGGCACTGTTAAATAACAATTGGGGAGTTATGTCTTTGGTGGATCTCTTTGCAGGAATCATTATCTTTTCAACTTGGATTGTATTTAGAGAAAAGAATAAACTATTGATTGGAGTACTTTTAGTTTTAATGGTGTTATTTGGATTTTTAACTGCAAGCTTGTATATACTAGTTAATTTATATAAAAGTAAAGGCGACTGGACGGAATTTTTCTTCGGCAGTAGAAGAAAAGAGATAGTAGAAAAATTAAATACTACAAGAAAATGAAACCTTTGAACAATTATTTGAAAATAGGATAGATGAAGTCCAATGATTTTTAACGGATAAGATAAGTGATGCAAGTTTTCCACCTATAGTGGATTAGATTCAATGGTTATCTAAAAATTAAGGTATAATGTATTTATTAAGGAGTGAGTTTATGTTTACGTTTACGTTGGGAAGAAAGACAGATTTTAGTTATAAAACAAATCAACTAATAGCACTATTGTCACTGTTAGTAGTTGCTATAGGATGGATGTTAACAGGAAAGGTTTCGTCAGGGATTTATATAGGAGTTGGAGTATTTTTAACTTGGGCACTTTCTAGAGAAATTGATCCAAAACATGAGTATTCAGCATTTCTGGCCGCTGCCTTTTCATTTTTGAATTTACTGTATTATGACAATGTTCAGCTTTTAGTGATTGTTTGGATGCTTTTACTCATGAGAATAGTAAATGGAATTACAGGAAAAGAGCTAACCGTTTTTGATATTTTTTCAGTATTAGGACTCACTATATACCTATCTTTAAACGGTGGAAACAGTGTGTATTTAGTGATATTTATTTTAGCTATAGCCTTTATTATAAAAGCTAGAGAAAAAATGAGAGCAGCATTGATAGCTAGTGGGATTGGTTTAGCATTCTTTATAGTAGAGAGCTTTTTTATGAGCTATTTATCATTCAACACTATAAATTATTTAGATCCAATCAATATATTCGCCATTGCCACATTAAGTCTATCTTTTGTATTATTTTGGTTTTTATCAAAAGCTGAAACTGAAGATGATAAAGGCAATAGATTAAACAGATTTAAACTCTTAGCAAGTCAAATAGTGTATAGTTCTGCTGTTCTGCTGTTATTTTTATTTGGTGATACAAGTCTTAATAATTTAATTATATACTTGTCAGCTATAGTAGGGGTAACAATTTACTTTATTGGATTTAACATTTTAAATAGGGAAAAATAAAAATAGTTCTAATTAAAATGATAATACATTTGAGCTTATGTTTAAAGACTTGACTCGATTACTCATCTATTAGTTTATAATAAAATTATAAGATCTTATTGATAAAAATATCTGGATTTTTTTACTTTTAAAATAAAAAAAGAACCATTATTTAGTAAGGTTTTAGATACACGTTTTTAAGCAATTTTATGTATTACATTCTGCTAATAAGCGGACAAGACAAAGAGCAATCAATCTTTTTTTTTGATGTTTTGTACTATGTTTTTTACTTTTTTAGTTAACTCAGGATACCTTTTTTAACGATTTTTTAAAACGGTTCATATAAAAAAACTCCTCGAATATTTTTTGAGGAGTTTTTGGAGCGAATTAGTCTGAGACTAATTAGTTAAAACGAATAATTTCTTCGACTAAATCCACTAAGTTTCTATTTGACATATCTGGTTTCAAATAGTAAGGGTTGTATTGATCTTCTTTACGTTTGATATAAGCTGTGACAAGTCCAACTTTTTTAGCACCAAATAAATCCCAATCATGAGTCGCAACCATGACCGTTTCATCAGCATGAATGTTTTCTTCATTCATTACATAGTGGTAGATATCTTTAAATGGTTTATATTTTTGTACGGACTCTACAGAATAATACGAATCAAATAAATCAATAAGTCCTGAATGAATCAGCTGCTCCTTAACCATTTTGTAAGAAGAATTCGTTACGGAAATGACTTTTATATCATTGTCTCTTAATAATTTAAGCGCTGCAGGGACATCATCATATGCTGGTAAATTTCTAAATGAACCTAAAATATCCGTTTTGATTTCATCTGTTAACTCTTTGCCACTCTCTAAAAAAACACTTTCTAACGCAGCTTCTGAAAGTTTTCCAAAATCAGTGTATTCATCCATACCGCCGATGACAGTGGAGGAGTGAAGCAACTTGGCAAACCAATAATTAAGCACATATTTATCCTCAAAATGTTTCCCAAATTTTTCTTTTAATACGTTCAAATCTAGCAGTGTTTCGTTCATATCGAATAATACCGTTTTTATCATTTTTTCAGCTCCTTATAGTTTATGATCTTAGCTTTCTTAGTTGTGAAGTTATTAAATAATCGTTTTGCATACTTACTTCAATGACTGTTTTATACGATAACATATGTGTTTCATTTTCATCTTTATTATTTTGTCCAATTTGGAATCATTTCGACATCGGCAGCTTCTAATGTTGTAAATATGGGACATCTTGAATCAACTATTATTTGTAATTCATTAATACGCTCTTCAGATTCGTTTGTTTTTACACGAGCATTTATTTTAATTGATTTAAAGTAAGGACGGACATCTTTATTACCCATCATGCCTTCTGGATTCATTTCTCCTTTTATATCAAATTCTATACCTTGAAGATCAAAATCTATTTCTTTTGCTACCATATTAGCTATAGCGTTCTCACATCCTGCTAGTGAAGCTAGAAATACCCCCAGTGGATTTGCTCCTTCATCTTTTCCACCCAATTGTTGAGGCTCATCAATAATAATCTGATGCCCTTTAGAATTAGCGACTGTTTGCATCCCTTTTGAAATTGCTGTAATTTTTTCGATTTTTTTAGTCATTTGATTTTCTCCTATTTATGTTAATTTTATTCTTACTTATTCTATAAATATTGATTATCTCTACATTGTTTATACATGTTTTTAAGCAGTAGAAATAATTTCATCTTTAGATTGAAATCCATTTTTTTGATCAACTAGTTATCCATCTTTGAAGAAGGGGATTGCAGAAATAATCATAATACTATATTTTTTTGTTATTCCTGGATTTTTATCAATATCTGATTATTCCATTTTCTACTTGGAAAATTTCTTTTAATACAGGTGCAATCAATTTAGAAGGTCCACACCAAGGTACTCCAAGTTCAGCGATAACTGAGCCATCTTTTGTACCACCCACAAATGTTGCATCTGTTTAACATTTAATAGATTTATAATCTCTCTTTATTTTTTAACCGTTAAAATACGCTCAAGTGGTTATACATTGATAGTACAGTATGGTATTATTAAAGTCAATCAATCAGTTTAAAGGAGAATGATAAATGATTAAAAATATAGAAACAAGATATTCTTATCTATCTGAATATTTATTCATTAATCTACTTAATACAATTAATGGAAGAAACAATGTTTTTACAGATTTTCTTGAAGAAGAAGGTTTAATGGATGCTTGGCTGTCATTAATGAAAGAAAGAGGTTTATTACATTCCGAACAAGTTGAGAAAATAAAGGAATCTCCAATTGATATAAAAAAAATACAATTATTTCGTGAGCAGTGTAGATCTTACTTTTTAGAACCCGAAACAAAATCAAAATTTTTAGAGAATTTAGCATCTAATACTGAGAAAGCCCCTCTTTTTTTCGACAAAGAATTTAGACCTACACCAAGTGAAGGCGGGACTGATGGACTCATTTCACTTATCACTTATGATATGCTTACGGCCCATTATAATGGCCTATTTCCTAAAATTAAAAAATGCAAGTCTGACTCATGTTATGCATTATTCGTTGATACAAGTGGAAGACGAAAATGGTGCTCAATGGAAATTTGTGGTAATAGAACAAAAGCACATAAATATTATGCTAAAAAAAGTAATAAATAGACATAGAAATATAGGGACGATATTATCAGTTGAAGAGTTTTTGGGATTATATACAAAGTAATTTAATGAATATGCTAATGGGCTTAAAGTTGAAACTATATCCTATTAATTAAAAATGAGCTGGAATAAATACGGTATTAATCCGAATTTATTCCAGCTCATCTTCAGTTAGTAATGACTAAATTTTTTGGTAATCAATTGTATTTATTTTAATTCAATTAAATTTGTTGTTTTGCCATACTTGCTGAAACTTTTTCATCAATACGTAGGAAAGGTAGATATATAAATACACTTGCTGTAATAATTAAGACTTGCAATAAGGATGCACGCCAATCACCGCCGGTTGCTAAGAACCCAGAAAGTATTGGTGGTGTAGTCCATGGAATCTGGACGACAACATGATTAATTAATCCAGCTGCTGTAGCAAAATAAGCAATTGTTAAAGAAAATACAGGAGCTAGTACAAAAGGAATAATTAAACTTACATTAAAAACAATTGGAAGACCAAATATAATCGGCTCACTAATATTAAAAATTGCAGGTGCAACTGTAAGTTTAGCAAATTCTTTATACTCGCTACGACGACTAAATATAAAAATAGCAATTAATAACGCAATAGTATTTCCTGATCCTCCCATTACGGCAAAACTATCTTTGAACGCCATATTAATAATATGAGGAATTTCTTCTTTATTGGCATATGCAGCCATATTCTCTTGCATATTTTGAAGTAAAAACGGATCAAGAAGAGGACCTGAGATAACTGCTTGATGTATACCAAATCCAAAGAATAAATTGGCTACTGATGTAATTAATAAGAACCCAGGTAATCCGGTAGTAATTTTACCTAAAGGACCAGTTATAAGTGTTGTAATTAATCCGTTTACGTCTATATTAAATAATTGATTAACTGCAAAAGAAATAATCGCAAATGTGGTAACAGTTATAATAATTGGAATTAAAACATTAAATGATTTCGAAACTGCTGGCGGAATGTTGCCTGATAATTTGATTTCTAATTTTTCATTATTTGATAATTTAATAAATAATTCAGTTGCCAACAACCCAACAAAAATTCCGACAAACATTCCAGAAGCCCCTATATGAGATATTGGTAATATTCCTGTAACTTCAATAGCTTCACTAGCATTTTCTGGTGTAAACATTGTATTCATAGGTGTTAATACAACAAATGTTGAAATTGATACGAGTATAACTGCAATATGATTAGTGTAACCCCTGTTAACAGACATGTGGTAAGAAACTGCTGCAACAATTAATAAAGCAGTAATACTTAATGTCCCGTTTGCAATTGACATACCAATTTGCTGAACAGTTGTCAGTGTGTCTGGATCAATTATTTTACCCATAAATCCTGTAGGTTCTAAAATAACGTAATTTATTAATGTTACAAAACCAGCTAACATCATAAACGGCATAAAGGTTGCAAATGAATCACGCAAAGTACGTAGATGAATTTGATTGCCTATTTTTGTTGCAATTAATCCGAACTTTTCAAGTAACTTATCTTTTTTTGTCATATTCATAAACCTCTTCTCCTTTTTTGTAAGCGATAACTTTTTATTATAATCCTATATTACAGCAGATTTATATAAAAGTAAATACTTTAAAAAAAAGATATATATATTAAAAAAAATAAAGAAAAAATCTTAAGAAATTGTTTCTAACTGACTAATTTTCAACAAATACTGCTTCAAATATAAAGTCTTTATATATATGTCTAGATAAGGAATATTCAAAAGGAGTTCCAGAAGAAAGTGAGACTACCTTATCTACTTCAATCATAAAATCTCCTTTTTCAATATCTAATATATGCACATCAAACTCTGTCGCTAGATCCCCTTTTATCCATATATGAGAGTCTTTAATCTCTAAGTTAAGTTCCTGATTAATGTAAGAGTAAACAGATTTCTTTAAATGTTTGGGCTCAAGTCCTGGTATAATTGACAAAGGCATAAATGTCTGTTCGATTGAATACGGTTGTTGGTCTATAAAACGACTTCTAATAATGTTATAAACATAATCCTTTGAATCAATTTTTAGCATATCAGCTACCTTTTTAGATGGTAACTCAATTGAAAAATTATGAATTTGGGATTTAACATGTTCTTCTCCTACCACACTAAATAATCCTGCATTTGGTCCAAAAACCTTTGAGTTATCAATAGGTGTTCTTAAAACTTCAGTTCCAAAACCACTTCTACTTCTTAAAACTCCTTCAGAAACGAGCAAGTCAATACCTTTTTTTACAGTAAGTTTACTAGTTTTATATTCTTCTGCAAGTTTTTCTCCTGATGGAAGCTTTTTTCCAACCTTATAATAACCGGTCATAATTTTTTCTTTTATATCTAGATATACATTCATATATTTTGGGATTTTTTTCATAATATAGCTCCTAATTTTTTTAATAAGTATAGTAACAGGTATATTTTACCATAGATATGGGGTCGATTGCTAGATGAAATATATAACATGATTATGAAAGTATATTGTTTTAAATAAAAGTATTTATTTTTATCGAAAGTAATGTTAATATAGTTTTATAATGTAAGGAGGAATACGAATGAATAAACAAAAATTATCTTTCCCACAAGATTTTTGGTGGGGTTCTGCATGGTCAGCCGAACAGGCTGAAGGAAGAGGAGAAACTGGGAAAGCTGAAACGGTCTGGGAGAGATGGTATGAAGAAGAACCATATCGTTTTTATAAAGGGATTGGTTCAGAAATAACTACTGATCATATTCATCAATATAAAGAAGATGTCCAGTTAATGAAACAAACCGGACACAATTCATTTCGTGTCTCAATTTCTTGGGCTAGAATGTTTCCTGATGGTGGTACTGGCAAAGTAAATCCTAAAGCAATTGCATTTTATAAAGACTTATTTAAAGAGATGAATGAAAATGGTATAAAGGTTTTTGCAAATCTTTACCATTTTGATATGCCTGCTAAATTACAGGACATAGGAGGCTGGGAATCTCGAGAGATTGTTGACGCATATGTAAACTTTGCTGATACATGCTTCAAAGAATTTGGAGACTTAGTCTATCATTGGTTTACCTTTAATGAACCACTTGGACCTATTTTAGGTTCATATCTAGAAGATTTTCATTATCCAAATATTGTTGATTTTAAAAGAGGTGCTCAAGCAGCTTTCTTTACAATCTTATCTCATGCTAAAGCTATTGAAGCCTTTAAAAAATATAATTTATCTAGCAAAATTGGCGTTATTTTGAATTTAAGTCCAACGTTTCCAAGAAGTCAAAATCCAGCTGACGTAAAAGCAGCTGAAATTGCTGATTTGTTCTATACAAGAAGTTTTCTTGATCCTATGGTTAAAGGAACTTTTCCTGAAAAATTAGTTAATTTATTAAAAGATTATGATCAAATGCCTGCTGATTTTACTGTATCAGATTTAGCATGTATTGCTGCAAACACTTCACAAATACTAGGATTAAATTACTATGAACCTCGTCGAGTAAAAGCTCGCCTAACAGCGATTAACCAAGAAGGTCCATTTTTACCGGAATGGTTCTTTGAAAATCATATTATGCCGGGGCGTCGTATGAATGAATACAGAGGTTGGGAGATTTATGAAAGAGGTATTTATGATTTATGTATAGACATTAAAAATAATTATGGAAATATTGAAGCATTTATTTCCGAGAACGGAATGGGAGTTGCAAATGAAGAACTTTTCATGGATGAGAGTGGTCAAGTAATAGACACATACCGTATTGAATTCATTAAGGACCACTTAGCGTATTTATGGAAAGCTATTAATGATGGATGCAATATTAAAGGTTATCATTTATGGGCTTTTATTGATTGTTGGTCATGGATTAATTCTTACAAAAATCGTTATGGATTAGTCTCTTTAGATTTACCTACCCAAAAACGAACAATTAAGAAAAGTGGAGAATTTTATAAGCAACTAAGCGATGAAAATGGTTTTGAATACGATAAAGATTTACTAGTGTAATATATTCTGAAAGATTTATTCAGAGTTAAATATGCTTTTAAAGAACAAAAAGAGGCTATTAAAATAGCAGAAATAACTACCTATAATAAAATAGTTGGTTAAAGGTGTATAGTGACCTCAAAAATTTGAAGTTTTCAGAGTACAGAAATCTATTCTGTTTTTTGTTTTTTCTCTAAGCTCATCGTTGTTAACTATCCATAATGCAATCTATGCACCATATTTTCAAAATAAGAATAGATAACGGCCTTTGTCATTTAAATACTCATGGACAACAGTCAATTTGAATTCAAAATCATAATTGGCCACAGAACCTCAAAAAAAAATTAGATTTTTAGGTTTAACTTTATTTGAGAGCAGCTTATGATTCAAAAGACGAAATAGCGTTGGTATATAATTCAATCTTAAATTAGTCAGAAATAGCTTGCGATAGTGCTCGTACTAAATAAACTTGTAAGTCTTCTCCTTGAAGGTAGTACAAGAAATTTATTTTTAATCTGCTTATAATACAACATTTATAAAGATCTATCGTTAAAGTTAATAGATCAAAAACACAGTAAATGTTTAGATAAATCAACTAATAATTAGTGAGATTATTTTAAAAAATGATACTCTGATAGATAAAAATAAAGAATTAAGATATAGTTAAATTGGTAAATGTAGGATTAAAAATTTTTACTTTGGACGAGTAATTAAGTACACTTGTTATATTCACACGTATACATGTATCTAAGTTTACAAAGATATGTGTATACTATGAGTAATAGTAAGGAGACCAGAAAATGAAAAAGTAGAAAATCCGACTTTGATTTGTCCGAAAATGAATAACAAAAAAGCAAGCAGAAATAAAAATTGTTCGTATTGGGATTGATGGGCATGAGTACTTGAGAAACGAAACATTTAAAAGAAATTTACGGAAAATTTCCGATCAATTACGAACGTAAAAAAAAACGAAAAAAAAAATGAAAAAACGAAAAAAATTCTATAAACTAAAATTATTATTTGGTTCAAATTTTTATTCTATTTGTTTTTATACAAAAGCCGAATTACTTTCTTCTTTTCATTTTTCTTTTTATAATAAAGATAACAAAGAGAGGGAGGGATAAAATGGAAACTTATCGTAATTTAGATTTGCAATTTATCGATGGAGGTTGGCGTAATGGAAAAGGCTCAAAGCAAGTTGAGTCCATCAACCCTTACACACAAGAAACCTATGCAACATTTCAAGCAGCCAGTTTAGATGATATCGACGAAGCGTATCAATCTGCAAAAGAACATCAACCAGCTTGGTCAGATATGAATCCTTTTGAACGAAACGGTATTATGCGCAAAGCTGCAGAAATCATGGAACGCCGAAAAGATGAACTGATTGATATACTGGTTAAAGAATCTGGTTCAACGATTATAAAAGCTGAACAAGAAGTAGAGTTGAGTATTTCAATCGTTCGTTTAGCAACAAATTTCCCATTTGCTATGGAAACGACCGTCAATCAATCAATGGTTCCGGGTAAAACGAACTACCTGATTCGTAAGCCGTTAGGAGTCGTAGGAGTGATTGGACCTTTTAATTATCCAATGTATCTAGCCATGCGCTCCGTGGCACCAGCATTGGCAACAGGAAATTCGGTAGTTCTGAAGCCTTCTTCTTCTACCCCAGTCAGCGGCGGAACGGTACTAGGGAAAATTTTTGAAGAAGCTGGAGTACCTAAAGGTGTTATGCATGTTTTGACGCCTAAAACTTCTGAAATCGGTGACGCTTTTTATGAGCATCCGATCCCTAAAATGATTTCATTTACTGGATCAACTGAGGTTGGAACACATATCGGTGAGATAGCAGGTAAAAATGTGAAAAATACGATTCTCGAACTAGGTGGAAATAATGCCTTTGTTGTATTAGATGATGCGGATATCGAAAAAGCTGCTCGTGGAGCCGTTTTTGGACGGTTCTTGCATAGCGGTCAAATCTGTATGTCTGTTAATCGAATCATTGTTGAAGAATCGGTTATGGAAGAGTTTTGTGAGAAATTTGTAGAATTAGCTAAAACAATTAAAGTAGGGGACCCAGAGAAGAAAGACACTTTGGTAGGACCGCTTATTTCACATTCTGCTATCGAAAGACTTCAAAAAGAAATTAAGCAAGCAAAAGAAGAAGGAGCAGAGATGCTGCTTGAAGGGAAAGTAGACGGAAATGTTATGGGGCCTACAATTCTTAAGGGCACCAACGATATGACTACTGCGAAAAATGAGATGTTTGGACCAGTTGTGACTGTCATTCCTGTCAAAGATGACGAAGAAGCGCTTAAGGTAGCTAATGATACAGAAGCTGGATTAAGTGGCGCTCTTCATACAACAGATAAAGAGCGTGCATTCAAATTTGCTCAGAAATGGGAAACAGGTATGGTTCATATCAATGATCAAAGTGTTAACGATGAACCTTATATTGCTTTCGGAGGCGAAAAAATGTCCGGTCTCGGCCGTTTCGGCAGAGAGCATTCACTGGATGAATTTACTACGTATCAATGGATATCTGATCAAGTCAAACCTAGAGACTATCCATTTTAAATAATATAAGACTACTAGTCTTATAAGAAAACCCATCATTTAGTTAAGAGATAGGCGAAGATGAATTTCTTCGTCTGTCTTTCTTTTGTACTTAAGTTGGAGTGTGTTATTATTTAATAAAGAATTAAGTGAGCTATGTTCTTCACGATAGGATAAAAGAATCAAATTGAAAAAATAACAGAATCCCAGACTGAAGTTCAATAAATCCTCACTAATTTTATCTTCGTTGACTCCAATATAGTGTTTCATAATTGTTTTGCTGCTAAGAATAAAGATTTCCATTAACGTGGCCACATCTTTGGTCTTTTTGTAGTAATGGTAGCTAAAGATTTTGCGCAGCGTGTTTGCTGCCAGGTCTTTGATATATTCCTGAATCAGATCCTGTAGACTACTTAAATATAAAATAGGGGTTTTCCTCGTTTTCTGTTCGACAATTCGGGGATTTTTAACTGAAAGAATGGCCTTTTTCTTCAGTTTGACGATATCTAACATACATAAACCGTAATTAATTCCAATCAAAAAAGGGAGAACATCTCGTTTCGCATTTTTATTGCGTCTTAACCCAAATAAAAAGTCATTTATTGCTTGCTGTAATTTTAATGGTTGCACGGTGGAACTCATCGAAAAGTTTTATTTTCTCACAAAAAAGATACATGATTTCGTTTTAGTATATTATATAGTCATTTGTCAAAAGGAGTTTTGAAAAAAACCTAGTATGAAAGGACGATTGATATACAATTTTATCTCATTTCATGTATCATAAAAAAAATAGACTAAAAACCTCCTGTGAAAACTGGTGCGATAAGAAAAAATTGAGATAGATTAGAAGAGGCGGATAAACAGAGAGTTGACCTGACATTCATAAAGCAATCTTTTCTTGTTGTTAGCTGGATTATATACGTCGTGTTTTTAATTATCCCACTGTCATACTAATATAAACAATTTTTTATCATCAATTTCTTTAAATATTGGAATAATAGCTTTTCAATACCTGGATAGAGAATAGATAAAAGAAACAGAAAAATAATAGGCTAAAAAGCTTTATTTTTCTAGTTCGTTTATTTGCTGCTTTTAAGAAGAGTTTTTAAGAGTTTTTAAAACTAAATTGTAATCATTCGTACAAAATTATTTATCGTACTATTTTAAAATAGTGAACTAGAAAAAAGAGTATCCTAACTAGTCCATTTGGAGACTGGATTTATTCGACTTTTTTGTTTGAATGTTATTATGAACTGCATTTAGGTTGTACTTGACCATCTATTGAACTTGTACTATACTATTTTGAAGCGTAAAAAATATAAGCCTAAACTTCGCCACCGGGTGAAGCTTATAAGGTATTCTGTAGCATTCCATTAGGTCTTAGGAGGAATGTTATCAGAATGCCTTTTTATTTTGAAAGGAGAAAAAATGAAGCATTCAGTTCTTCAAAAATTTATTAAGTATACCAGTGTAAATATTTTAGGCATGATGGGTCTTTCTCTTTATATCTTGGCGGATACCTATTTTGTGTCTAAAGCTTTGGGCTCAATAGGAATAGCCTCACTGAATCTTTCAATTTCTATTTATAGTATTATACATGGTCTGGGTTTAATGATAGGGATTGGAGGGGCTACTAAATTCATTATATTAAAAACACAAAAGAATGAGAAAGCTAATCGTGTATTTTCTACCGCATTAAAAGTAGGACTGGTGATAGGAATACTATTAATCTTGATAGGTATTTTTGGCTCAAAGCGTTTAGCTATGGGTCTAGGAGCAGATAGCGTAACTCTACCATTAACGCAAACGTATCTGACTACAATTCTAGTTTTTGCACCATTTTTTATAGTGAATAATATTCTGTTAGCCTTTGTACGAAATGACAACAATCCAAATTTATCAATGATTGCCATGCTAGTGGGTAGTTTTTCAAATATCATTTTAGACTATCTATTTATATTCCCGCTTAATATGGGAATATTTGGTGCTGCTTTTGCAACCGCCCTCGCCCCAATGATAAGTATTTTAGTTCTGATGGTTCATTTCGCACATAAGAATAACACGATTAAGTTGATTAGAAATAAATTGGAATTAAATCTAGTTTATGATATTTTTAGTTTAGGACTATCTTCATTTATTATTGAAGTCTCTTCAGCCGTTGCTTTGATTACTTTTAACATCGTTATTTTACGACTAGAAGGAAATGACGGGGTAGCAGCCTATGCCATTGTAGCTAATTTAGCTTTAGTAGCCATTGCGATTTTCACTGGATTAGCTCAAGGTGCCCAACCGTTAATAAGCAACTATTTTGGGCTAAAAGAATTTGATAGGCTAAAAAAAACCCGT